>NZ_JAKFFD010000236.1:0-15288 GCF_036675385.1 Pseudarthrobacter sp.
CGGGGCTTGCGGTCGCCCATCTTGCCCAGGCCCACGCGTTCCAGCGCGCTATCGGCGCGTTGACGCCGTTCGGCCTTGGGCACCTTGCGCATCCGGAGCGCGAACTCCACGTTTTCGCGGGCGCTCATGTGCGGGAAGAGGGCGTAGTTCTGGAACACGACGCCCAGGTTCCGGTCCCGGGGCGGGAGCGAATCCACGGGCTTGCCGTCGATCAGGACGCTCCCGGACGTGTGCTCCTCGAAGCCGGCCACCATCATCATGGTGGTGGTCTTGCCGGATCCGCTCGGTCCCAGCAGGGTGACGAATTCGCCGGGTTCCACCACCAGGTCCAGCTCGTCGACGGCAACGACGTCGCCGTACGTCTTGCGGACCTGCCGGAGTTCAATGGAACCCTGCGCGGACGCCGTCGTCCGGGTGCTTGCTGCTGCGGAAATCACTGAAGTAGTCATGGGCCTTCCTTAGTTTGGTGCGGACACGGCCAGCGGCAGCATCCTGGCGGTGGAACGCCGTTTGAGAACGAACATGACCTGGAACAACAGCCCCAGGGTGGCCACAGTGACCAACAGGGCCGAGGACACCGCGATCTTGGGGGTCAGGTTGAACTGGATGTCGGTGAACATCTTCACGGGCAGGGTGGTGGCGCTGGGCGACTGCATGAACAGCGACATCACGGTCTCGTCGATGGAGACCGAGAAGGCGAACAGCGCCCCGGAAACCAGCCCGGGCAGGATGACCGGCAGGTAGACGTGCCGGAACACGGACAGCCATCCGGCGCCCAGGCTCTGCGCCGAATTGACCAGCGCCGGGTTCAGGCCGGCAAGGCTGGCACGCGTGGTCAAGTACACGTACGGGGTGGCGATGACGGCATGCGCCAGGCCGATGGGGAGGATGCTGCCCAGCACACCGAGCGAGATGAAGAACTGGTAGAACGCCAGCGCCAGCACCACGGTGGGGACGATCATCGGCGCCAGGATCAGCCCGACGACAGCCTGCTGGCCCGGGAACTTGCGTCCGTGCAGGCCGATCGCCGCGGTCGCGCCGAGAATCACACCGATCACGACGGCGATCACTGCAGATTGGAGGCTGGCTGTCAGGGCCGAGGTCCATGCCTTGTCAGCGAAGAAGCCGGCGACGGCGGCGAATGAGATTCCTTCGGGCGGGAACGTGATGTAGCGGCTGTCATTAAGGGCAACAGGCACCACGATCGCCGTCGGGACCACCAGGAACAGGAACACCGGAATGGAAAGCAGCGTCAGCAGTCGCTGCCGGGGATTAGTTGTCTGCATGTTGGCCTCCCGCCTTGAGCACTCGCTGGTAGATGGCAACGAGGATGCTGACCAGCACTGTCAGGATCACGGCCAGGGCCGCGGCCCCCGAGAAGTCGGTGAGCTGGCGCGCGTAGTAGTCGATCTGGTTGGCGATCATCATGTCGCCGGGTCCGCCCATGACCACCGGGGTGATGAAGAAGCCGGTGCTGATGATGAACACGAGCAAACCTGCCGCGGAGATGCCCGGCATGCTGAGCGGCAGGGTGATCCGGCGGAAGATCGAGGCTTCCTTGGCCCCGAGCGAACGCGCCGCCAGGGCAAGCCGGTCATCGATGGAGGTCAGCGAGGAGAAAATCGGGAACACCGCATACGGGAGCAGGCAGTGAACCATGCCGATGATCACGGCCAGCCGGTTGTGCAGCAGCTCAATGGGAGCATCGGTGAGGCCCACCGTCTGGAGGAAGGAGTTCACGATGCCGTTGTCCTGCAGGAGCACGGCCCACGCGAAGTTCTTCACCAGGATGCCGGTCCAGAAGGGCAGCAGCACCACGGCGAACAGGATCACGCGGGTCACCGTGCCGGAGCGCCACAGCACCAGGGCAATGACGTAGCCCAGGACCACGGTGACGACGGTGGATGCCAGGCTGATGCTCAGGGTGTTGATCAGGGAACGGACCACCAGCGGGTCTTCGAGGACGCGCTGGTAGGCGTTGCCGGTGAAGCTCGAGCCCACCAGTTTGCCCAGCGGGCTGAGGAACAGTACGACGTCGAAGGCCAGGATCGGGGCCAACAGCAGCCACCAGGTGGTGCGCCGCCGTCGGGGTTTCTCCTGCTCCGGTGCCGGGGCGCGTCCCTCCGGACGCGCGCGTTGCAAGGTTGCTTTGCTCATGTCAGCTGGCCTGCCACAGCTTGAACTGCTGCTCGGTCTTCTTCAGGTTCTCCGACCACCATTTGTCGTCACGGACCAGGATCTTGTCGGCCAGGCGCGGGCTGGTGGGCAGGGTGTCTGCGACCTCCTTGGGCAGCTTGGACAGCGCCGCGGTGTTGGCCAGGGTCAGGTTGGTGACCGTGTCGAAGGCAGCGCCGGCCTCGGCGTCGTTGGACATGAAGTTCATCAGTTTGAAGGCGGCTTCCTTGTTCTTGGCCCCCTTCGGCACCACGAAGTAGTCGCCGGCCAGGACTGCGTTTTCCGCGCTGAAGTTCAGCTTGGCGCCGTCATTGCGGGCCGCGTTGATGCGGTTGTTGAAGCTCGTGGACAGCGAGACCTCGCCCGAGGTGAGCTGCTGGATGGGCTCCTGGTTGGCCGCGTGGTAAAGCAGGCGGTCCTTGCCGGGGTGGTGGCCCAGCACGCGCAGGGCCCGGTCGACGTCGAGCGGGTAGATCCGGTCGAACGGCACGCCGTCGGCCAGTAGTGCGGCCTCCAGCACGGAGCTGTCCGAGAGCTGGTTGTAGACCGAGCGCTTGGTATCGTACTTGCCCTGGTCGAAAAACTGCGCCCAGTCCTTGGGGGCCTGCGCATCGGGGATGGCCTTCTGGTCCCAGGCCATCACGAACAGGAAGCTCAGGTACTTGATGCCGTACTCCGCCTTGGCGTAGCCGGGCAGGCCCTTGTCGCTGATGATGTCGTAGTCGAACGGCTCCAGGAGGCCTTCTGCCACGGCCGTTTCGTACTCCGGGGCGGTGATTTCCACGAGGTCCCACTGCACGTCCCCGGACTGCACCTGGGCCTTGAGCGCGGCCAGGCTGGTGTTGGCCAGCAGCGTGGTTTGGATCCCCGACTGCTTGGAGAAGGGGTCCAGAATCGTCTGGGTCAGCTGGTCATTGTAGGAGCCGCCGTAGGAGGTGACCGTGACTGTCTTGTTGGCTGCCGCGCTATCGGCGGGCTTTGCCCCGCAGCCGGACAGTGCCAGGCCTGCAAATGGGGTCAACGCTGCTGCTTTCAGGAGTTTCCTGCGGTCAAAATGAAGGGAACTGTCAGTCATCGCGGTGGTGCCTCTCAAGGCTGGGGCCCTCCCGGCGCACGCCAAAGGACGCCGTGTGCCGAAGGGGCAGGTTGGGGATTCCGCGTTCACGCTGGCATCCCGACGGCGGCGGTTCACGCCCCGAACGGCCCACACAGCGCTGAGCGGACTAGAGCTGACGCGTTGAGTCGTCGTCAGTGCCGCAACAGTATCTGTGATGTTGCACACAAGTCAACAGCTGTTTACAAACCACTTGCTTTCGGGCTGTTCTTGAGCACCGCGTCCCGGTCCATCAGCTTCTTCAGCCCGCGCTTCCGCGGCACCCTGACGGGTTCCGGCCAGCGCGGCGCCAGTGCATCCCCGAGGGTGACGCCCCTGATTTTGCGGCCAAAAAGCGGCAGCACCCAGTCGTTAACCCAACGCCGCTGCCGCTGTTCCCACTCCCGGAGGCTGAGCCGCTCCGGCGGGTCCCAGTCCTTGAGCCGGATTTTGTGGGGCACCCCGAGCTGGTCCAGCACCTGCCCGGCGAGGTACTTGTGGCCTGCCTTGGACATGTGGAGGCGGTCCGAGTCCCACATCCGCCGGTCATGGAAGGCATCCAGGCACCAGTAATCCACCAGGACCGTCCCGTATTTCACCGAGATCTCGCGGACGCGCTGGTTGTAGACCGTGTTCCGCTTCTTCAGCAGCTCCAGAACGGCCGAGACTTTGACGTCGAAGCCGGTGAACAGGACCACCGTGGCCCCGGTCCCGGCCAGTCGCGCCACGAGGTCCTCGTACTCGTCCATCAGGGCAGCCATGTCCGTGCCGATGTCCAGGATGTCGTTTCCGCCGGCGTACAGCGTGATCAGCGTGGGCTTCATGGCCAGCGCCGGTTCCAGCTGCTCGGTGATGACGTGACGCAGGCGCTTGCTCCTGATGGCAAGGTTGGCATATTCCCACCCCGGCCCAGCCTTGGCCAGTTTCTCCGCCACCCGGTCAGCCCACCCCCGGACGCCGTTGGGCAGCCGCTCATCCCGGTCCCCAACACCTTCTGTAAACGAGTCCCCCAAAGCAACAAACACCCGCCGGCCCTCACGGTCCGAGAGTAAAGGATTAGAACCCATCCACTGAAAGTAACCGGCCAAAGAAACGCCAAGGTAAACGGACAGCAACAGGACGTGCAGAAGGGTTGCGACCCAGGGGCAGAGTGCGGGGGCGCGTTTGCAGTGCCGGGTGCTAGGCGTGTCCATGAAGCCGCCGCCTCTAATCATCGGCAGCTGCTCAGTCTTTGTCACATTTTTGCGACCTATGGTCACGATCAGGTAACGTTGGCGGCTGGCCCCAATGCAGGGCCCCGGGCGCCCGATCACTGGACCCCCGATGCGCCCCTTCGGCGCCTGCTAGCTCCGGCCCTGCCAAGGGGCCCAAGGATGCTTTCCGCACTCGTCATCGTCTCAAGTGCATCAGTAGTTTCTTCCAGTCCTAGCCCGGAGGTATCTTGTTCAAGAAAATAGCCATCATAACGACCATGGGTGCTTTGTCCCTGACAGGTTGCAGCCTAGCCCCTACGACCAATGGAGCGTCTGCCCCATCCTCGGCTGGCCGCGCGTCCGCACCCGCCACTCCAGCCCCAACTGCCGCAGCCACGGCGTCTTCAGCCGCAGCGTCTCCGGCGCCCACGGCTTCGAGCAGCGGCCAGGCCCCCGCTTCGGCGGAGGCAGCCCCGGCGGCAGCCGTCACTCCGGCGCCTGCGCTGGCCGCGGCCCCGGCCCCGGCCCAGCCGGGGCCCGCAGCCGGCCAGGCTCTCGCCACTACGGGCGACGGTGCGCAGGCAGCTACCGCCTTCGGTTGGGGCCCGGTCCTGACGGGCGACGAATTCTCCAACACCGGCGCACCGGACCGGACAAAATGGAGTGTCTATAACAGTGCAGGGCATGCCGGCAAAGGCCTGCGCAGTCCCCAGGCTTGGTCGGTTGCCAACGGCGTGGCCACCGTCAGCGGAGACGCAGCCGGCACCACGGGCGGCATGTCGGCAAAGTTCGCGGAACAAAGGTATGGCCGCTGGGAAACGCGCATGAAAACCAATTCACGGGACCCGAAATACCACCCGGTCCTGATCCTTAACAACAACGCTGCCCCGAACTGTGCCGAGATCGATTATGCCGAGGGCAGCTCAGTCACCTCCGTAATGAGGTTCTTCCTGCACTACGCCTGTGGTGGAGCGGATTTCCAGACCACAGCGGCGACGCCCGTCGATGGCACACAGTGGCACAACTACGCGGTGGAGTGGACCCCGGCCGGCATCAGCGGATACGTCGACGGAGTAAAGACCTTCACTGACACGAACCCGGCGCACCAGCCCTCTGTCGCCATGAAGCAGACATTGCAGCTGGATTGGTTCCCGGACGGCTCCGCCACCAAGCCCTCGCAGATGCAGGTCGACTGGGTCCGCGTCTACAAGTAAGAAAAACCCACCAGGACCTGGCGAGTTCCAGCGGTCGTTGCGACACCCTGACTTTCGGGAGTGGCAACGACCGTGGTTCGTTAAGGTGATGATTCATCAAGATCCCGGTGGCAGGGGAAGGCCCAGAAGCGCTCGGCTAGACCTCGGCCTTACCCTGGCGCCAGTACCCCATGAAGGCAACCTGCTTCCGGTCGATCCCCACGTCCCGCACCAGGTACCGCCGCATGTCCTTGATGACGGCAGCCTCACCGGCGATCCAGGCGTAGAAAGGCATGGCGCCGGCAGGCATGGCGGGGTTCTTGGTGGCCTCGATTTCGGCTGTCTCCATCCGCGCGGGGGTCTCCCAGAGGATGTCCACGTCCACATTGACGTCTTCGGGCTCCGGGCCCGCGCCGGCGTCGGACGCTTTGATGCCCACCCAGCCGGGAACGGGAACTGCAGTGCGCACTGCATGCTGCAGCAGCTCGCCGTGCGGGCGTGAGCGGCCAATGGCGGCGCCGCGGGCAAGCCAGGTGATGTCGATGTCGGCGTCCGTCTTGAGGTCGAGGAAGTCGCCCGCTTCCGGTACTTCCAGGAGGGCGTGGCCGGTCATGTAGGACGGCAGGCTTTCCAGGATGGCGGAGATAGCGGGGATGGCGGTTTCATCGCCGGCGAGCAGGACACGCTGGGCCATTCCGGGCCGCCACTCGATGCCACCGTAGACCTCGGCGGTGTAGCACTGGGCGGCTCGGCTGTTGGGGCCGATGATAGTGATGGCGTCGCCCGGCTGGGCGTTCTGGGCCCAGTTCGCGGCGGGACCGCCGTGGCCGTCGGCGTCGAAGTGCATCACAAAGTCGACGTCAATTTCCGGATAAACGGCATCAAGCCGGGACTGGCGGACCGTGTACGTGCGCATCGAGCCGCGGACTGCGGGGTCCATGGCCAGCCATTCCCGGTACCAGCCCGCCTGCTCCATTTCGAAGACCGGCAGGGGCAGTTGCGTGCCGTCGGACGCCAGGGAAGGGATCATCAGTTTGATCCGCAGGTCGAGCGTATCTCCGTTAACGCCGAAGTCCCGCAGCGAGTAGCCGCCGAAGGTGATCCGGCGGAAGTTGGGGCTCAGCTCCTGCACCGAGGAAACGGTCACCTCGAAAGCCAAGGTCATGGGCTCGGTGGCGGCGATGTCGCGGGTCTTCATGAAACGAGCTCCAGTTCGGTTGCGGCGGTGTGGTGGCGGCCGATGGGGATGATCAGGGGCGTGCCCGAGACGGGATCGGGAATCACGCGGGACTCAAGGCCGAAAACGTCGCGGACCAGCTTTTCGGTGACAACAGTTATGGGGTCACCCAGGGCCACGATCTCGCCGCCCTTCATGGCGATGACATGGTCCGCGTAGCGTGCCGCCAGGTTCAGGTCGTGCAGGACGATGGCCACGGTAGTGCCGCGCTTGCGGTTCAGGTCCGTGACCAGGTCCAGGACTTCCACCTGGTGCGCCAGATCCAGGTAGGTGGTGGGTTCGTCCAGCAGGAGCACGTCGGTTTCCTGGGCGAGCGCCATGGCGATCCAGACGCGCTGGCGCTGGCCGCCGGACAGTTCATCGACGTTCCGCTCAGCGAGTTCCAGCGTTTCCGTCGCTTCGAGCGCGCGCTGCACCGCGGCGTCGTCACCCGTGCTCCAGCTGCGGAAGAAGCCCTGGTGCGGATACCGCCCACGGCCCACGAGGTCGCGGACAGCGATGCCGTCCGGCGCGGTGGGGTGCTGCGGGAGGAGCCCCAGGGTGCGCGCCAGTTCACGGGCCGGCCGGGCGTGGATGTCCTTGCCGTCCAGGGTCACCGTCCCGGAGGCGGGTTTGAGGAGCCGGGACAGGCCGCGGAGCAGCGTGGATTTACCGCAGGCGTTGGCGCCCACAATCATGGTCACCTTGCCCTCGGGGATTTCCGCCGTGAGGCCGTCCACCACGCAGCGCTGGTCGTATTTGAGGGTGAGGTCCTGGGCGCTGAGAACGGGCATGTCAGGCATCCTTTCGGTTGGCCGTGACCAGAAGCCACAGCAGGAACGGGGCACCGAGCGCGCCGGTGATAACACCGACGGGCAGCACGGTGCCGTCCAGCAGCAAGGGGGCGAGGTTGGCCGCGACGTAATCGGCCGTGAGGACAATCAGCGCACCCACCAGGGCCGACGCCGGGAGGCTGGCTTTGCGGGTCAAGCGCCGCGCGATGGGACCGGCCAGGAAGGCGACGAACGAGACCGGCCCGGCGGCCGCCGTCGCCACTGCGGCGAGTGCGACGGCGGTGACCACCACGGCGAGGCGGGTGAACCCGACGCGGATGCCCAGCCCGGCCGCGGCGTCGTCGCCGAGTTCCAGGATGCGCAGCGGCCCGGCAAGGGCCATGACGGCGGGGACCAGGACCAGCAGCGCCAAGGAGAGCATGCCCGCCCGGTCCCAGTTGGCGGAGTTGAGGGAGCCGTTGAGCCAGATAAGTGCGTCGGCTGCCGTGCGGATGTCCGCACGGGTCATCATGAAGTTGACCACCGCGTGCAGTGCCGCGGCGATGCCCACGCCGGCCAGAATCAGCCGGTTGCCCGCGGCGTTCCCCCGGGTGCCGCCGCCGGAGCCCAGTGACGGTCCGCGGGAGATGGCATAGATCAGCGCTGCGATGCCCAGCGCGCCGCCAAGTGCCGCCCCGGACACGGCGGGACCCGTGGCGCCGAAGATCACGATGGCGGTGACCGCGGCCGCGCTGGCTCCGTAGCTGATGCCGATCACGTCCGGGCTGGCCAGCGGGTTGCGGAGCATGGTCTGGAACAGGCCGCCGGAGAGGCCGAACGCGGCGCCGATCATCACGCCGATGACTGCCCGGGGCAGCTTGTTCTCCATAACAATGAAGCTTGCGCCCGGGATTCTCTCGCCGCCGGTCAGGTGTCCGATGAGGATCTTGAAAAAGTCCGGGACGGTCACGGTGTAGCTGCCCAGCAGCACATAGATGGCGAAAATAACCACGACGCCGAGGGCCAGGGCGGCGGTCCGCCAATGTTGCGCTATCAGTTTTGGTCGCTTAGACCCTGTTTTGGCAACCGGAAGTGATAGGTCAACGGGGGGTTTGGTTTCGACGGGGTTCACAATCCGGCTCCCTTGCCACGGCGGATGAGCCAGACGAAGACGGGCGCACCCACGAGTGCGGTCATGATGCCGGCCGGGACCTCGCCGGGAAGCAGCACAACGCGGCCGATAATGTCCGCGCCAAGCAAAAGTGCCGGCGCGAGGACCAGGGAGAACGGCAGGATCCAGCGGTAGTCGGGGCCGGTGAGTGAGCGGACCGCGTGCGGAATGACCAGGCCAACAAAGCCGATGGGCCCTGCCAATGCAGTCGCGGAGCCGCACAGCAGCACGATGCCCAAAGCTGTCACTGCACGCGTCAGGCCCACACGCTGGCCGAGGCCGCGGGCGATGTCATCGCCGAGCGCCAGGCTGTTCAGGATGCGGCCGGTGCCAAGAATAATAAGCGCCCCTACGGCCAGGAACGGCAGACCCGGAAGCACCACGGCCCAGTCGCGGCCGGAGATTCCGCCCACCTGCCAGAAGCGGAAGCGGTCCAGGGTGTCCTGGCTGGAGACGAGGATGACACTCATCAGGGAATAGAGCCCGGCGCTGAGTGCGGCGCCGGCGAGGGCGAGCTTGACCGGCGTCGCACCGTCCCTGCCCATGGACGCGACGAGGTAAACCACGACGGCGGCGGCTCCGGCGCCGATGAAGGCGAACCAGATGTAGCCGCTGAGGGAGGTGACGCCGAAAAGGTAGATGCCGGTGACCACGGCCAGCGCGGCCCCGGCGTTGACGCCCATGATGCCCGGATCTGCCAGCGGATTGCGGGCTATGCCCTGCATGGCGGCGCCGGCCAGGCCCAGGGCACCGCCAACGAGGATTCCCAGGACAGTGCGGGGGATGCGCGCGTGGACCACGGCGTGGTCGCCGTTGGCGGGATCGAACTGGGTGAGGGCCTGCCACACGGTGGCCACGGAAAGCCCCCGGGCGCCGATGGCCAGGGAAGCGGCGGCTAACAAAGAAAGTACGACGACGGCGGCCAGCAGCCAGGCAACCTGCCTGGTTCTGGCCTTCCCGCCGGGGCTAGCCCATCGGCCGGCGCCAGCCAATCCACCGGGGCTAGCCAATCGACCGGCGCGAACGGACACTTGGGGCCCTCGTTGCGACCCGACCGGGGCCCCAACTGTCCGTTCGCGCTGTCCGGCGGGTGCCGTCGTCGTACTTTCCGTCATGGAGCGGTGCTTACTTCACTGCAGCTGAGACGTTGTCCGCTGCGCGGGCGAGCTGCGGGAGGAAGGTGTCCAGCGCCCACGGCAGGCTCAGCGGCGAGGAGGCCGAGATTGCCAGGACCAGGCTCTTGTCCGCGTCGGCAACGAACGCACCGTCCTTGATGGCCGGAATCTGGCCCAGCAGGGGGTCGCTCTTGACGGCCTCGGCGGTGGCGGCATCCTCAACCGAGCTCAGGAAGATATCGGCGTCAAGTTCGTTGGCCTTCTCGGCGGCCCACGTCACGAAGAAGTCCTTGGAGCCGGCTGAAGCCTTCTCGGCGACCGGGGCCAGCTTCATCCCGATGGCTGAGAGGAACTTCGGACGGTTGTCATTGGCGGTGTAGAAGCCCGTGGCAGTGAGGTCTGCGGGATCGGTGTAACCGTAGACGAAGCTCTTGCCGGCGATCTGCGGGTACTTGGCAGCTTCCGTCTTGACGGTGGCCTCGGTGTCGGCGATGAGCTTGGTAGCTTCAGCCTCCTTGCCCAGGGCCTTGCCGATGATGGAGGTTGAATCCTGCCATGAGGTTCCGTAGGCAACCTCGGGGTGCGCCACCACGGGGGCGATCTCGCTGAGCTTCTTGTAGTCCTCGTCGGTCAGGCCGGAGTAGGCGGCCAGGATGACGTCCGGGGTGAGCTTGGCGATCTCGGTGAAGTTGATGCCGTCGGCCTCGGAGAACTGGACCGGAGCCTTGTCGGAACCGAAGCTCGCGCCGAGTTCCTTCAGCGCCGCGTCCTTCCACGGCGTGGAGCCCTGCTCGTTGCCGCCCCATTCGTTCTTGGGGACGCCCACCGGGACCACGCCGAGGGCAAGGGCAACGTCGTCGTTGACCCAGGAAACGGTGACTACGCGCTTGGGCTGTTCCTTGACGGTGGTTTCACCGAAGGCGTGCTTGATGGTGACAGGGAACTGCGAGCTGCTGGAGCTGGAGCTGCTGGCGTCCGAGGTGGAGGACGCGGGGCCGGTGGAGCAGGCGGACAGTGTGAGTGCCGCGGCGGCCAGAACGGCCGTTGCCTTGCCGGCTGACTTGAACAGCGTGCGGCGGGTGGCTCTCGGGCCGGAGAAGAGGGGGGAAGTCACGGAGCTCCTTAGGTGAATGATGCGAACCTAAGTAAGGGTAGCCTAGCCTGCTCGTAATTAGAAAAGCTTTGTATTGCGTAATTGATCATGTGACGCAATATATAGCGCCAGGTCATTGCCGGCACGGGGTGAACGATGGTTCACTCTTAAGGGGTAAACACGCGTTCACCGTGCCGCGTGACCCATCCCAATCCACACTTGAAAGCACCTGATGCCGCGTTCCAAAGCCCTGAACACCAACCGAGGCCCGTCCCCGTCCGCCATCACCGCCGTACTTGCCCTCAGCGGCACGGTGGTGGCCCTCATGCAAACACTCGTAGTGCCGCTCCTTCCGGATTTCCCCCGGATCCTGGGTATCACCGCCGACGACGCCTCCTGGCTGGTGACCGCCACCCTGCTCGCGAGCGCCGTGGCAACACCCATCGTGTCCCGCAGCGCGGACATGTACGGCAAACGCAAGATGATGGTGGTTTGCCTGGCAATCATGGTGGCCGGCTCGGTCATTGCCGCGGTTGGCGGATCCTTCCTGTGGCTGGTCATCGGCAGGACGCTCCAGGGCTTCGCATCTGCCCTGATTCCGGTGGGCATCAGCATCATGCGCGATGAGCTGCCCAAGGAGAAGATGGGCTCCGCCGTTGCCTTGATGAGCGCCACCCTGGGAATCGGCAGCGCCATGGGCCTGCCCCTGGCCGGGGTGCTGTACGAGAGCCTGGGGTGGGCCTCGATCTTCTGGGTGTCCGCTGCGGCCGGTGCACTGCTGCTTGTTGCCGTGGCCCTGGTGGTCCCGGAATCCAAAGTCCGCACACCCGGGCGCTTCGACTACGCGGGGGCGCTGGTGCTCTCCGCAGCCCTGGCTGCCCTGCTGCTGGCGATCTCCAAGGGTGGCGCGTGGGGCTGGGGCTCGGAGCCGGTGCTGCTGCTGTTCCTCACGGCCGCAATACTCCTGGCTGCTTGGGTCCCGTACGAGCTGAAAGTCAGCCAGCCGATGGTTGACCTGAGGACATCGGGCCGCAGGCCGGTGCTCATGACCAACGTGGCCTCGCTGCTCATCGGCTTCGCCATGTTCGCCAACATGCTCCTCACCACCCAGCAGCTCCAGCTGCCTACCGCCACGGGCTACGGTTTCGGGCTGAACGTCATCACCGCAGGGCTGTGTATGGTCCCCTCCGGGCTCGCGATGGTGATTTTCGCGCCTGTTTCCGGACGTATCATCCGCGTCTTCGGCGGCAAGTCTGCGCTGATCGCCGGCGCCGTCGTGATGACTGTGGGCTACGTGAGCCGCGTCTTCTTCTACGACTCCATCGCATGGGTGATCATCGGTTCAACCGTTGTCAGCGTGGGCACCGCAATCGCCTACGCGGCCATGCCCACACTGATCATGGGCGTGGTGCCGATCACCGAGACGGCCTCGGCCAACGGGCTGAACAGCCTGGTCCGGTCCATCGGCACCTCGACGTCGAGCGCCGCGGTTGCCGCGGTCCTGACCTCGGTCAGCATGACGGTGGGGGCCGTGCAGCTTCCGTCCTTCGATGCCTTCAAGGACGTGTTCTGGCTGGCCGCGCTGGCAGCGGCCGCATCGGTGGCGGCCACGGTCTTCATCCCGAAGTCCACGGCAGCCCGCCGGCCATCCGCAGCTGACACCGCCGCCTCCGTCAATACGGCCGAAATCGTGGTGCAGGGCCGCGTCCTTGCACCGGACCACCGCCCAGTCACCCCCGCAGTCGTGACCGTACTTCAGACCGCCGGCGAGCCGGTGGACTGGAGCCGGGTGGATACGGAAGGCAACTATTCGGTGGCCCTTCCCGGCGCCGGGAAGTACCTCATGGTGACCAATGCGGCAGGCTGGGCGCCGATGGCCGAGGTCTTCGACTTCGACGGCCGCACCCGGCACCAGAACTTCCTGCTTCGGGACCGGCTGGAGATCAGCGGACTGGTCACGGCCGGAAGCGCGGCTGTGGCCGGCGCCGTGGTGACGCTCCTTGAGGCAAGCGGGGGTTACGTGCACACCACCCTTTCGGACGACGACGGCGCGTATGCGTTTCCGCTGCCCCTCGCCGGCCGCTACATCGTGACCATGGTTGATCCGGCGACGCACCAGGCCATGGCGCGGAAGCTCGCGGTGGACAACCGCTCCGTCACCGTTGATCTCGCCGCGCCGCGTGTGGAGGAAAAGTCCATGGAGCCGGTGGGCGCATGAGCAGCCACGACGCGATCTTCAGCTCCGCCGGGCGGCTTTTCGGGGAACGCGGCTACCGCGCCGTCACGGTGCGGGACATAGCCGCCGACGCGGGCGTTTCGGCGGCCCTGGTCATGAAACTCTTCGTCTCCAAGGAAAAGCTCTATGCCGCCGTCCGGCCGGACGAATCGCAGCTCGCCGAACTGGAGGTCCCGACGTCGGAACTCGGCAGGGCCCTCGTCTTCCGTGTGTTGATGCGCCGGGAACGCGGAACGCAGGAGCCGTGGGCCATCATCCCGTTCGCCGTGCTGGACTCCCCCGACCCCGAGGCAGCCCGGACGGATGTCCGCGAAAGGTACCTCGCCGCCATCGCGAGCCTGATCGGAGACACCACACCGGAGCGGCGGTTCGCCTCCACCGTGGTGGCCCTGATGACCGGATTCGGCGAGTCCGTCCGCACCCTGGGCCTCTTCGACGGCTGGAACTTTGACGAGCTGGTGGGACACTACGGCGCAATCGTCCAGGCCCAGATCGACGCGTGCACGGCTGCCCTCAACCAATAGCAACGCGGGGTCACATATGGCCCTTCCCGGCGGGAATTTTGGGCGTAATGTGACCCCGCGTTGGGGTATTGAAGACTGGTCAGCGGAGCACGATGTCCACGGGGTTCGCCTCGGACCGCCACTGGCCTTCCGCGCCGGGCCTGGGCCGGATCACCGGGGCGGTGAGCACGCCGGAGCGGTTGGTGCGCTTGTCCCGCAGGATCTCCGTCACCGAGCCCAGGTGCCGGGACAGGTCGATCACGTTCTCCGGAGCGGCCAGCAGCAGCTGGAAACCGAACTCGTGCAGCGCCTTGATCCCGGCGCCGGCAAACTCCTCCGACGCCAGCACAAACGCCTCGTCCATCATCACGGTGCCGTAAGTGGTGAACCCCTGCTCGGCGATGCCCAGCTGGTAGCTCAGCGCCGCGGCCATGATGAACGCGGTGAAGCGCTGCCGCTCGCCGCCGGACATGGAGCCGGTGTCGGCGTGCATGTAAACGTCGGTCCGCTTGCCGCCGCCCTTCCTGCCCGACGCCGGTCCGGTCACCTCCCGGTGCTCCTTGCACTGGATAAACAGGTGCCCGCGGACATCCAGCACTTCGGCGCGCCAGCGCCGGTCCTCGGGGGTGGGCGAGCCGAGCCGCTTTACGAGCGTTTCGAGGGTCTTGTACCGGGCGGTGAGCTCGGCGTCGTCGCCTCCCCCGCTTTCCGGGCCGGAACCCGGGCCGGATCCGGCGCGGGCGGGCCGCGTGTGCCGGGCCTTCAGCGCGTTCTGGATGGCGTCCTTGAACTGCTTGGCCGTGGCCGGCAGGGTCTGCTTGATGTCCAGTTCCAGGAAGCTGCCCTCATGGAAATTGACCTCGGACAGGATGCCGTTGAGCGGCAGGATGCGGCTGGTGATGGACCGCCGCTCCTCGTCCAGCAGGTGCAGCAGCGTGCTGAACGATTCATGCGTGCGCTGGTTGAAAAACTGCCGGAACTCGGACTCCTGGGCGGGCAGGCCGTCGCTGATGATGGCGTGGTAGCGGCCTTCGAACTCCCCGGCCGCACCGATGGAGGTGCCGTGGTCCGCGGAGATCGCGGAGCCCCACTCGCGCACAAAGCCCTCGAAGATCCGGGTCAGCCGCTCGGAGGTTGCCTGACCGCGCGTCTCGGCGGCGTGCAGCTCCCCGAGCAGCGCCGTCCGGACGCGGTTGGCCAGGTTGTCCAGCTCATGCATCTCGCTGACGTCGCCGAAGTCGGTGAAGTACGGTTCCAGCGCTGTCACTGTGGCGTCCGACGGCGGCGCCTGCTCCAGGCGGGCACGTGCGGCTTCCAGCAGCGAATCGGCGGCGCTCATTTGCCGGTCCAGTGCCTTGTATTCGCTTTGCAGGACTGCTGCGGCTTCGGTGCTGGCCTGGTGTTTCTGGCGGGCCGTCTCGATGTTGGCCCGCAGCGGTTCCAGGTCGGCCTGGGCCGCGAGGGCATCCTTGAGCCGCTGTTCAATCCGGGTAAGTTCATCGGCGGCGACGGCAGCGGACACCTGTT
>NZ_JAKFFD010000078.1:0-57236 GCF_036675385.1 Pseudarthrobacter sp.
AGCTGCTTCGGATCCCGCCGGTACCAGGAGGCGCCGGTACCCTCGGCGTTGGACACCACTGCGCTGTCGTACTGGGCCATCCGCCACCAGCGGTTGTCCTGGTGGGCAACAGTCGCCTGCGGCCGCTCGGCGTTCGATCCGCTGACTGGGGACGCAAGCTGCCGGATCACGGTCCTGGCTGCCCATGGCAGGAGCGAGAACTTGGACGGCTGTGAGATCCCGTGTCCCCTGCGTGGAGGCTTGTCCATTTTCGGGGCGGGGAACTCGTCCGGGTCGGGGCGGAACACGGAATCAGAGTACCCTGACATCATTTCCCGGATCTGGGGCAGCTTGGACGGGAGCAGGTCCCGCAGCGCATCCGGACCCTTCAGGATGTCCTCAAGGGCCCATCCACGGCCGTGCGCGGTGGCGTACTGCATCGACACCAGGTGCTTGACATCGATGTACTGGGATTCCCGGACGACGCGTCCACCATGTTCATAGGGGCTGTGCAGCAGCGCTGCAACCACCCGGTTACGGGCGTGGAAGTAAGCCTGCCAACCAACCAGATCGTCTTTGTCGATCCAAGATACATGCCAGACGGCTGAACCGGGCAGAGAGACCGTGGGGACGCCATGAGCCTTCGCTCGAAGTCCGTATTCTGAATCGTCCCACTTGATGAATAGCGGAAGGGAGAGCCCGATTTCGCGAATCACCTTCGTCGGGATCAAGCACATCCACCAGCCGTTGTAATCCACATCGCAGCGGCGGTGCAGCCAGGACGTCTGGCGGAGGTTCGAGGACATGAAATCGTGTCCAAGAATCATCTCTTCGTTGGGCAGCGACGGCTGGAACCGGTATGGGTTCACGACTTCGCCGAACGTATGAAGGACTGTCCGGTTGTACAGGTCGAACATGTGTCCGCCGACAATCGTAGGAGTCTTGCAGCGGTCCGCGAACGTCAGCAGCCTAATGATGCTTTCAGGCTCGACGACGACGTCATCATCCATCAGCAGTACGTAGTCGCTGCCATTCTCTACAGCTTCGAACATCCCCCGGGCAAAACCTCCGGAGCCTCCGAGGTTGGACTGGTTGATAATCCGCAGTTTCCCCTGCAGGGAATCCCTGACCTCCGAAAAGCCTGCCGCATCCGCAACCTTCTGGGATCCCTGGTCGACGATCAGGATTTCCTGGACGTGTTCCAGCGCCTCGCCGCTCTCAGCGAGAAGCCGCAAGTTGTTGAGGCAGAAGTCCGTCTTGTTAAGCGTCGTGATCTGCAGCGTCACCGATCCAGGCTGGCTTTCGGCCGCCGGGCCCTGCCATTCCGCGTCCAGCATGACGAGCGGTTCCGAGCCGGCCACGAGATCGAACCAGTACCACCCGCCGTCGCCGAACGGTGCTAGGGACAGTTCGAAGAAATTCTCCGAAAAGCCCTCCACCCTGCGGGTGTCCACGCGCTGCAGCGAACCACGCGCGTTCGACTTATAGACGATGACGGATCCGGTCCCTTGCGTGCGCACATGCAGTCGGACCTTCTCAACGCTGGTCCACCGGCGCCAATAGCTGGCAGGAAAAGCGTTGAAGTAGCTACCGAAAGAGACGCGCTCCCCGGACCGGACGGACGTCGAGAACCGTGATAGAAAGTCCTCAACGTGAGCTTCCTTCGTCGGGCTGCTGAAGGCTTGCGGCTTCTTGGCCTTTCCGTCGCGGTCGCCGACAGTGGGCAGCTGGATACCGGTGGCCGTGCCCATGTCCATGTACAGCGGCACAGTGTCCATTTGGCTTGAACTGGGCAGGATAACGCGCTGGAGCGTATCCCAGCGTTCTTCGTTCGCCTGTGAGCTTTCGGTGCCGTTCGTGCTTTCAGTTGAGACACTCATGCGTCTACGCCTCCGCTTTCAAGCTTCGCTCCGCCTTCGAAATGAGGCCGAATCTGGTTGTCGAACATGGTCAAGGCTGAGCCTATGGCCATGTGCATATCGAGGTATTTGTACGTGCCAAGCCGTCCGCCAAAGAGAACGTCCTTCTCGGCTGCGGCAAGGTCGCGATACTTCAGCAGGCGTTCCCGGTCTGTGGGCGTATTGATCGGGTAGTAGGGCTCGTCGCCCTTTTCTGCGGCGCGGGAGAATTCGCGCATGATGACGGTCTTTTCCGTCTGGTACTCGCGCTCGGGGTGGAAGTGGCGCGGCTCAATAATGCGCGTGTACGCCACCTCGGCGTCGTTGTAGTTGACCACCGACGTTCCCTGGAAATCTCCGACGTCGAGTACTTCCTTTTCGAAGTCGATGGTGCGCCACGAAAGGTCGCCCTCTGCGAAGTCGAAGTAACGGTCCACCGGACCCGTGTAGATCACGGGGATGTTGCCGACGACCTTGTCCTTGCTGTATTCGTGCGACTCGTCGAAGAAGTCGGTGTTGAGCCGAACTTCGATGTTCGGGTGTTCCGCCATCTTTTCGATCCAGGCCGTGTAGCCGTTCGTCGGCAGGCCCTCGTACTTGTCGTTGAAGTACCGGTTGTCGTAGTTGTAGCGCACCGGGAGCCGGGAGATGATGCCGGCGGGCAGGTCCTTGGGATCGGTCTGCCACTGTTTGCCGGTGTAGTGCTTGATGAACGCCTCATAGAGCGGCCGTCCGATGAGCTGGATGCCCTTGTCGTTCAGGTTCTGCGGATCCGTCCCAGCGAGCTCGCCGGCCTGTTCCTGGATCAGCGCCTGCGCCTGGCCAGGCGTCAGGTTTGCGCGGAAGAACTGGTTGATGGTGGCCAGGTTGATAGGCAGTGAGTAGACCTCGCCCTTGTGAACGCCGTAGACCTTGTGGACGTAGTTCGTGAAAGTGGTAAACCGGTTCACGTACTCCCACACGCGTTCGTTCGAAGTGTGGAACAGGTGGGCGCCGTAACGGTGCACCTCGATCCCGGTCTGCTCTTCCTTTTCGCTGTACGCGTTTCCACCGATGTGGTGGCGGCGGTCGATGACGACCACCTTCAAGCCGAGCTCAGTGGCGGCCTGTTCTGCGATTGTCAGGCCGAAAAAGCCAGACCCTACGATGACGAGGTCAGCGGTCACAAAATCTCCTGGTTCGAATGCGGGCAGCGCAATGTTGCGCATTGTCTGCTGCACCAGCCTACCCGAGACCCCATCGTGACCTACTAATCCGGCGCTCCCGCCCTTGTCCACATACGGCACCTCGCCCCACGACACCGTCCCGCGTGATGGCTAGCTTAGAGACAAGCTGACCGTTAGGACTTCACATCATGCCGCTGCACTGCACGCTCGTTCGGAGCCCGGGCGCAGCTCTCCAGGAACCACCCGTGGAGCTGACCATTGAGGGTCCACACGGGGCTGCCGGTGCGGAACTGCAGGCCGCGCTGACGGCAAGATTCGGGACCGGGATGGTGTCTATCGCCGGCGAGCACGTCGCTGACCTCAGGCTCGGACAGCCTCCGCTGGTCAACGGAGCCACGCTCGTCGACGGGGCGGACCTCACAGCGCGCAGGTCGCGGCAGCGCACCTCTGAGGCTCCGGCGTCACTGGCGTTGGCGGTCCACAGCGGTGCCGGCGCGGGGACCGTTGTGCCGCTGCGGCGGGGCACCTACACCATAGGCCGCAGCAATGCCGATATTCTCATCCCAGACGCCGACCTTTCGCGCGCCCACGCACGCCTGGTGGTCACCGAGACAGCCATCACGATTGTTGATCTGGACAGCGCCAACGGCACCGACGTGGACGGCGAGCGCGTGCGCAACGCCGTGATTTCGACCGGCGCCAGCATTGGTTGCGGGTTCTCCACCATGTCGTTGGTGTTCCTCGAGCGTTCCGGTGACGGCCTGGCCGACGCCGGGATGGATGTCCACGAGCCGTTGGTTATCAGCCGGCGCGACGATCCCACGAACCGCGCGGCCCTGCTCCTGACGGCTGTGCTGCCGGTGGTCATCGGCGTGGGGCTTGCCGTCGTAACCGGGATGTGGATGTTCCTGGCTTTTACCGCCGTCTCGGCGATCTCCATCCTGGTGCCGGTGATCGGCGGGCGGCGGCAACGCCGCGAACTCGCTGCCGCGGTCAGGGGCGCAGTCACACAGGACCAGGAACGACGACGGCGGGCCGCGCCGCCGCTCTCGGACCTGACCATCGGGAGTACAACAGGGACGGACCGTGCCGGGTCGGTTTCCAAGGAGGCCATCTGGCTGCGGCTGGGCCAGGCCATCCAGCCGACCAACCTCCGGTTCGAGCCCACGGATCCGGGCCGCGCAATTCCTTCGGCCGGCATGCTGCCACTAACGTTGAGTCCGGCCAGACCCCTCACCAGCATCCGCGGGCCACGCGCCGCCGTCGACGGGCTGGTGCGCTCACTCCTGATGCAGCTTGCGGGTTATCCGCTGGGCCGGAATACCCGGGTGGTCATCCATGGCAAGGCGGAGCAGCTCCCCCTGGCCGCACGGTATCTGGACGGCGTCACCGTTTCCAGTAACTCAAGTACTCTCGGGACCCTGCTTAAGCGAGGCTTCGGGCCTGCCCATGGACACGGACTGCTCCTTCTTATGGACGGCACGGAGCTCTCGGCCAAGATCACCGCCACGGCATTGGAATACGGTTGGCAGGTCATCCATGCCCCCGAAGACGGGTCAGCGCTGAGGAATGCTGACGTGGAACTCGGTGAACGCTTGTCTGTGTTTAATGACGGTGATGACAGCATCCGATTCGCTCCTGATCTGGCGCCCGTTGACGTCTTCAACAGGTTTTGCCGTCGACTGGCGCGGGAGGCAAACCAGCCCGTCGGTGCGGGACGGTCCATCCCCACGTCCTGCCGGCTCGCAGAGCTGCTCCCCCAGTCCACGCCCGAAACATCCAGGCGGTGGTCAGCAAGCAACAGCTTGCCCGGGCTTGCCGTTCCCATCGGGCGCGGTCTCGACGGTGTCCGGACACTCGATCTCCAAAACGACGGACCCCACCTGCTGGTCGCCGGGACCACTGGCTCAGGAAAATCCGAACTCCTGCGCAGCATCACGGTTGCTCTCGCCCTCAGCTACGCGCCGGACCGCATCAACTTCCTCTTTGTGGATTTCAAGGGCGGCTCCGGACTCGGACCCCTGACCGGGCTCCCGCACTGTGTGGGTATGCTCACCGACCTGAGCAGCCATGAGCTCGAACGCGCCCTGCAGTCCCTCCGCGCCGAAATCAAATTCCGGGAACAGAGCCTTGCGGCAGTTCAGGCACCGGACTTGACGTCATTCCGGGCAACGTCGGCGGGCCGCGCGTCGCCGCTCCCCCATCTCGTAATTGTCATAGATGAATTCCGGATGCTGGTGGAGGATGCCCCCGAATCGCTCCGGGAATTGATGAGGATCGCCGCCATCGGCCGTTCCCTGGGCATCCACCTGATCATGGCCACACAACGGCCCCAGGGCGCGCTGACGGCAGACATCCGCGCCAACGTCACCACCAGCATCGCGTTGCGCGTCCAGTCGGAGATGGAATCCGTGGACATCATCAATTCGAAAGCCGCGGCCGGGATCAGCGTCGATACTCCGGGCCGGGCTTACCTGGCCCGCGGAACGGAGGCCCCGCTGGAGTTCCAGGCCGGATCCCTGACAGCCGGAGCCATCCGATCCGAACCCGCCGGCATCTCGGTATGGTTGGCCTCCGAGTACATCAATGCCCCTGCACTGCTGGGGGGTTCCGGATCCGCCGGCCATGAACCGACGCCTGCCGAGGCAACCGCCCCGTTGATAGCTTCCATGTCAGCGTTGTGGGAGACCATGAACCGTCCGGCCATCCGGAAGCCGATTGCTGCACCGCTCCCCTGTCTCCTCCCCGAACCTGCAGGCTCGACTACCCCCGGGAGCGTTGAAGGTGACGCTGACGACGATGGCGCCAATGACAGGAGCAAGGCCGACGCCGGTGCCACCAGCTGGTCCGTAACGCTCGGCCGGATGGACCTGCCCGCCGAACAGCGAACCGCACCCTTGATCTGGGAACCTGCCGGCCACGGACACCTTGCCCTTGTTGGCGGACCGGAATCAGGAGTGCCTGAGGCCATCCGGCTGGCAGTCCTCGGCTTGGCATCCCACGCCCGGGAATCCCACTTGTATGTGCTGGACCCGGACAGTTCGTTCGTGGGGTTGGCTTCCCACTGCCGGGTGGGCGCCACGGCAGGACTGCACGAGCTTCGCCGTGCCGTACGCATCCTGGAGCGTCTGGCACGGGAGCAGTCACTCCGGCTGGGACGTCCCGCCGCTGACGACGACATACCGCTCGTGCTCGTGATCGCTGGCTGGGGATCCTGGCTCTCGGCCTTACGTGCCGGGCCGTTGGCGTGGGCCGAGGACGTTCTCCATGACCTTGTCCGGGATGGAAACCGGGCCGGTATCACGGTGATCATCTCGGGACAGCGGGAACTGGTCACTTCCAGGTTCTTCGCAGCCGTACCCAACCGGGTGTACTTCCCGACCGGATCCAGCGACGACAGCCGGATTGCCTGGCCTAAACTGCCTCCGACAGCGCCCGCGGTGGGAAGGGGCGTCGCTGTGGGCGCACTGTCGGGTGGAAGCACTACAGTCTGCCAGTTCTACACGGCTGCCGGCGCTGAGGCCGCAGATCCGCGGGTAGCCCAAGCACCGGAGCCCTCCCTGCGGCGCCGACCATTCCGGGTGGAGTCCCTGCCGGCCGTGGTTCCCGCGGCCCAGATCCTGAACCGGGCGGCCCCGCAGATCCCGGCTGAACTGAAAGGCAGGATCCCACTGGGGCAGGGCGTCCTCCGCATCGGCGTGGGCGGCGACGAACTTGAACCGATATCCGTCCGGGCGCCTGCGGGTGGAGTGCTGGCCGTGCTGGGCGGCCCTTCGTCTGGCAAGTCGTCTTTTCTTCGGCTCCTGCCAAAGGTTAACCCTCAAGCAGGACCGTGGCTTATGCCGGAGCAGGACACCGACGCGGGTGCCTATTGGTCCGGGATCCTGCGCCAAGCCACCACGGGCGGTCTGGAACGGAACTCGGTGGCATTGGTTGACGATGCGGACCTGTTGCTGCAGGACGTCACCCGTGACCTTGCCGACCTCAACACGCTTGGAATCACGGTGGTTATGACTGCGGGATACAGTCCGATACTCGCCCAGCGGGTCCCACTGGCGCTCCAGGCACGCAACCTGGGCTGCGGCATCCTGATCGCGCCCCGGACCTTTATGGACGGCGACCTCTTAGGGGTCCGCTTCGAGGCCGAACCCAACCCGCCACCGGGACGGAGCGTTCTCATCCAGAACGGCCGCGCCACCGCCGTCCAGCTGGGCTGGGTACCGCCGGATCAGCTGAAGGACGGATTGGCCGCCTAAAGTGCGGGTAGTGCCTAGAACGCCGGAGGCGAATCGCCTGTCCGGGATGCGTAGCTGATGACGCGTTTGTCGAACAGGAGCACTATGGCCGCAAGTGCCGGCACTACCATGGCGATCCCCGCCCAAATAACGCCGCCGGTAAGGGTCGGGACGCCGATAGTAAGGACAAACAGCTGGGCGACCAGCGCCGCTGCCCTCGTCCACCGGCGCCCACGGAACAGGAAGTGCCCCACCGAATAGAGCCAGGCGGCGAAAGCAAGCAACAGGCCCAGAGTAAATACGGCTCCCCAAAAAGACAGGACCGGTGCACCGGTCAGGAGTTCGTAGCCGTACCAGGTGGCGGCAACCAATAGCGCGGTGGCCTCGGCGGCAACAACAAGAGCTATTGCCACAATGCCGCGCGGGCGCGTGGATGGCGACGGATCTGCAGGGTTCGTGGGGGGTCTTGACACACTGGCACCTTACCGGAGATAGTCGGACAGTGGCGGGGGTCGGCAATGCCCGTGTGATGTATCGCTCAGGTATCCGGGGATTTCAGGCTGTATTACCCCTTGTTTACACAGCGTTAACATGACAGGCTTGACTGAGATGACCAAGGGGGCCCCTGAGGGCCCTTTTCCTTTGTAGCTACTAGTGAATTATTTCACAAAGAGCTTTTCCCAGAATTGGAGCAACTGATCAGCATGGATTGGCGTAACCGCGCGGCGTGCCTCGACAAGGACCCGGAACTGTTTTTCCCCGTAGGAAACACAGGGCCTGCCCTCCTCCAGATTGAGGAAGCCAAAAGCGTCTGCCGCCGCTGCCCCGTCGTTGACACGTGCCTCCAGTGGGCTCTCGAGTCCGGCCAGGACGCCGGCGTCTGGGGCGGCATGAGCGAAGACGAACGCCGCGCCCTTAAGCGCCGCGCCGCACGCGCCCGCCGCGCCTCCTAGGCCCGGTCCTTAACGCCCTAGCACCAACAGCCTCACACAACGATGGCCGCAACCCTTCCGGGTTGCGGCCATCGGCGGTTAAGTCAGAGACGGTTAAGTCACGCGCAAGGTCCCCGGGCTACCTGGCCGCCAGGCTCAGGCGGATCTGGACAGCCGTTCCGCCGCCGTCGCGCGGGTGCCACGCGATGGTGCCGCCCAGCTCACTGGTGACCAGCGTGCGGACAATCTGCAGCCCCAGCCCCTCGACGTGCGGCGTATCCGGCAGTCCCACACCGTCGTCGGCAATGGTGACGGTCAGCAGTTCCTCGCCGTCTTCCTCTTCGGAACGGTCCGCGATGAGCCACACGGTGCCGGTCCGCCCTTCGAGCCCGTGCTCGACGGCGTTGGTCACCAGTTCATTGATGACCAGTGCCAGCGGGGTGGCGAAGTCGCTGGGCAGTTCCCCAAACAGTCCGGACCGCTCGGTCTTGACCTGCTGCGATGGCGAGGCGACCTCTGCGGAAAGCCTGAACTGGCGGCCGATCAGCTCGTCGAAGTCAACGCTCTGCGCCAATCCCTGTGAAAGAGTCTCGTGGACCAGCGCGATGGTGGCCACGCGGCGCATCGCCTGCTCCAGGCCCTGCTTGGCCTCGTCGCTGACCATCCGGCGGGACTGCATACGCAGCAGGGCTGCAACGGTCTGCAGGTTGTTTTTCACCCTGTGGTGGATCTCGCGGATGGTCGCATCCTTGGTAACGAGTTCCATCTCCCGGCGCCGCAGTTCGGACACATCCCGGCACAGCACCAGCGCACCAAAGCGCTGCTGCTCATCCCGCAGCGGGATGGCCCGCAGCGACAGGCTCACACCACGGGATTCAATCTCACTACGCCACGGCATCCGCCCCGTCACCACCAGCGGCAGCGTCTCGTCAACCAGCCGCCGGTCCTTCAGCAGGCCGGCGGTCACCTCCGCCAGGGAACGGCCTTCCAGCGACTCGCCGTCGCCCAGCCGCCGGAAAGCCGACACCCCGTTGGGGCTTGCGTACTGCACAATTCCTTCGGCATCGAGCCTGATCAGGCCGTCCCCCACACGCGGCGCGCCGCGGCGCGAACCGGTGGGCGAGGCAAAGTCGGGCCACAGCCCCAGCGTTCCCATTCGGAGGAGATCGTAGGCGCACTGCCGGTACGTCAACTCCAGGCGGGACGGCATCCGGGAACTGGACAGGTCCATGTGGGTGGTCACCACAGCCAGGGTCCGGCCGTTGCGCACCATCGGCACAGCCTCCACCCGCAACGCCATGTCCGTGCTCCAGTTGGTCTCACTGGACCGCTCGATGGCGCGGCTGCTCCAGGCCTTGTCCACCAGCGGCTGCAGGTCCTGCCGGATGGGCTCGCCCACAAAGTCGCCGTGGAACACGGTGTGCGTGGTGGACGGCCTGACGTGCGCCAACGCCACATAGCCGTGATCCGGGTGCGGGAACCATAACGCCAAGTCGGCGAACGCCAGGTCAGCGACCATCTGCCAGTCGCCCACCAGGAGGTGCAGCCATTCGGCATCGCCCGGCCCGAAATCAGCGTGTTCCCTGATGGGGTCCGTAAAGATTGCCACTGCACCTCCAGTTGCGACGCCGGGATTCCTAGCGTCGGACGATTGACCTCAAGAGCCTCAATGCTACCGACAGTGAGGCCATGTCGTCGGCCTCGAGCGAGTTGACCTCGTCAAACATGCTCTTTGCCCTGCCCAGCTGCTCGGCATTCTGGCGTTCCCAGTCCTTCAGCCTGTCCTCCGCGGAGTCCCCGGACGCCGTCGACTCGAGTACCGCCGTCGTCATGTCCGAGACGGTGGAATAGAGGTCATCCCGGAGTGCGGCCCTGGCCAGTGCCTGCCACCTGTCCTGGCGCGGCAGGCTGCTGATTCGTTCCAGCAGCCTGTCAGCGTGGAAGCGGTTGAACACTGTGTAGTAAACGGCCGCAATCTCCTCCACCGGCTCCTTGCGGGCATGCACGATCTTGGCGATGTCCAGCAGGACAAAGCTCTCGAAGAGCTCCGCCCACCGGAGGGCAAGCCCCTCCGGGAGTTCCCAGGCACGCGCGGTCTCCAGCCAGTCCGCAACGCGGTCACGGTCATCACCACGCAGGTAGTCCAGGAGCCGGGCCCGCATCGGGTCCAGGAGCGGCTTGAACTCGGCCACGGTGTCCGCGATGGGCCGGGACGTGCCGCCCTGCGCCAGCAGCCACCGGACAGCGCGGTCCAGCAGACGGCGGATGTCCAGGTGCACGGTGCTCCAGTGCTCTGTGGGGAACGACGCCGGCAGGCTGTTCAGCTCCCCCACCATGGCGTTCAGGTCGAAGATCTCGCGGAGCGCCACAAATGCCTTGGCCACGGCCACTTCCGTGGCCGAGGTCTCCTCCATGGTCCGGAAGGCGAACGTGATGCCGCCCAGGTTGATCATGTCGTTGGCCACCACCGTGGCAATGATCTCGCGCCGCAGCGGATGGGTGTCCAGTTCGGCGTCGAACCGTTCGCGCAGCTGCTGCGGGAAGTACGCCCGCAGCGTCCTCCGGAACCATGGATCGTCGGCAAGGTCGCTGTCACGCAGCGCCGAGGCCAGCTCGATTTTCGCGTAGGCCGCCAGTACCGAGAGCTCCGGTGACGTCAGCCCCTGGCCCTGGCTCAGGCGCTCCCGCAGGGTTTCGGTGCTGGGCAGCGCTTCGAGGTCGCGCTTCAGGTCAGCCGATTTTTCCAGCCAGTCCATGAGTCGCTCATAACTGGGGCTCCACTCGGCCACACGCATCCGGTCGTTCAGGAGCAGGATGTTCTGGTCCACGTTGTCCTCGAGGACCAGCCGCCCCACCTCGTCCGTCATGGAGGCGAGGAAGCCTGCCCGTTCCTCCGGGGTCAGTTTGTCCGCAGCCACCATCCGGTCCACAAAGATCTTGATGTTCACTTCGTGGTCGGAGCAGTCGACGCCGGCCGAGTTGTCGATCGCGTCAGTGTTCAGGATGACCCCCTGCAAGGCGGCTTCGATGCGGCCGCGCTGCGTCATGCCAAGGTTTCCGCCTTCGCCCACCACCTTGACCCGCAGGTCCTTGCCGTCCACGCGAATGCTGTCGTTGGCCTTGTCACCCACGGAGGCGTTGGACTCTGTGCTGGCCTTGACGTATGTTCCGATCCCGCCGTTGTAAAGCAGGTCGGCGGGGGCGAGCAGGATGGCGCGGAGAAGCTCCGGCGGGCTGAGCTCGGTGGTCGCCTCGGGCAGGCCCAGGGCCGCCCGGACCTGCGGCGAGACCGGAATGGACTTGGCCTGGCGGGCGTACACGCCGCCGCCTTCGCTGATGAGGGACTTGTCGTAGTCGTCCCACGAGGACCGCGGCAGTTCGAACAGCCTCCGGCGTTCCACGAACGACGATTCCGTTTCCGGTGCGGGGTCAAGGAAGATGTGCCGGTGGTCGAACGCTGCCAGCAGCCGGATATGCCGAGACAGGAGCATGCCGTTGCCAAACACATCTCCTGACATGTCGCCCACGCCCACCACGCTGAACGGCTGGGTCTGGGTGTCCACGTCGAGCTCGCTGAAGTGACGTTTGACCGACTCCCAGGCGCCACGGGCCGTGATGCCCATGGCCTTGTGGTCGTAACCCACCGAACCCCCGGAGGCGAACGCGTCACCGAGCCAGAACCCGTATTCTGCGGCCAGCCCGTTGGCAATATCCGAGAAAGTGGCCGTCCCCTTGTCCGCCGCCACCACAAGGTAGGAATCGTCGTCGTCGTGCCTGACAACGTCCGACGGCGGCACTACAGTTTCGCCCTCGGCTCCGGTGACGAGGTTGTCAGTGAGGTCCAGCAGGCCCCGGATGAACGTCTTGTAGCTTTCAACACCCTCCGCCATCCAGGCGGCACGGTCCGCGGCAGGATCGGGCAGCCGCTTGGCGAAGAAGCCGCCCTTGGCCCCGGTGGGAACGATGACCGCATTCTTGACGGTCTGAGCCTTCACCAGGCCAAGGATCTCCGTCCGGAAATCCTCGCGCCGGTCAGACCAGCGCAGGCCACCGCGGGCCACCTTGCCGAAGCGCAGGTGGACACCCTCAACCCGCGGGGAATAGACCCAGATTTCGAACATCGGCCGCGGGAAAGGCAGGCCCTCAATCCGGGCAGGATCGAGCTTGAAGCTGAGGTGCGTTTTGTACTGGTAGTAGTTGGTGCGGAGGGTCGCCTCGATCAGGTTCGCCAAAGTCCGCAGCACACGGTCGGCGTCGAGCGTTGCCACCTCTTCAATGGCAGCTGACAGCTCGCCGCGGACTTTCTCCTGCGCCGCAAGGCGCTCAGTCCCGCTCAGGGCGGGATCGAACCGGGCCGCGAAAAGAGCCGTCAGGGCCTTGGTGACATCGGGATTGGCGAGCAGCGTGTCCGCCATGAAGCCCACCGAGTTGGTGTTCCCCATCTGCCGCATGTACCGGGCATAGGCCCGTAGGACCGTGATCTGGCGCCACTGCATCCCCTCACGCAGCACCAGCCGGTCAAAACTGTCCGACTCAACGGCGCCGGATACGGCGGCACCGAACGAGTCAGCCAGCAACTGTCCCGTGGCCAGCGGATCAATGCCGGCAGGGTATTTAAGCCCGAGGTCATAGAGGAAGAAGTCCCGCTGGTCAGCCGTCTCGATCTCAAAGGGCCGCTCATCCAGCACCTCGAGTCCCAGATTGTGGAAGAACGGCAGGATCTGGCTCAGGCTCTTGGGCTCCAGCATGTACAGCTTGACGCGGGCATCCTCCTCCAGGACTTCACCGGCGCCCTTGGGCAGGTACACATGGACGCCCGGCCGTTCCTGCCTGGCACCGGCCGTGCGTTCGGCTTCGGCCCCGTATTTCTCGAACCGGGCGATGTCCTCCAGCGCGTCTTCGACCTCGTAATCCACCCGGTAGCCGGCCGGAAAAGCCTCCGACCAGATCGCGGCGAGCTCCTTCGCGTGCTCATCGGCGCCACGTTCGCGGAGGACTTCGGCGATGCCCTCACTCCACGAGCGGGCCGCCCGGACCAGCCGCGCTTCTAGCTCGTCGGCGTTGAAATGGCTGAGCTCGCTGCCCTTGGGCAGGCGGATCCGGAAGAACAGGCGGGCGAGGGCCGATTCGGTCATCCGCGCCTCGTAGTCGATGGACTCAGCCTTGAACGTGGTCCGTAGTTCTTCCTCGATCCGGAGCCGGACATTGGTGGTGTACCGGTCGCGCGGAAGGTAGACCACCGCAGACATAAAACGGCCGTAGATGTCCGGCCGGAGGAACAGCCGGGTCCGCCGCCGCTCCTGCAATCTCTGGATGCCGGTGGCGGTGGCCGCCAGGTCCTCGGTCTCGATCTGGAACAGCTCGTCGCGGGGGTACGTCTCCAGGATCCCCAAAAGGTCCTTGCCGGAGTGTGAGTCCGGCGGGAAGCCGGCATTGCCCAGCACGGCGTCCACTTTTTCGCGCACGACGGGGATGTTCCGGACGGATCCGGCGTAGGCACTGGTTGCGAACAGGCCGATAAAGCGGCGCTCGCCGTTGACGTTGCCGGCCGCGTCGAAGCTCTTCACGCCAATATAGTCAAGGTACGCGGGGCGGTGGACGGTGGACCGTGAGTTTGCCTTCGTGATCACCAGCGCCCGCTTTTCGCGGGCCTTTTTTCGGCCGGCGTCGGTGAGATGCTGCATATGCGGCGCGCCCGGCTTCGCCCGGAGCAGTCCGAGACCGCTGTCTTCACGCAGTTCCAGTACATCTTCACCGTCGACGGTGACCAGGTCGTACTCACGGTATCCAAGGAAGGTGAAGTTGCCGTCGTCGAGCCAGCGCAGAAGATCCTGCGCCTGCCGCAGTTCGGCAATCTGGGCCGGGTGGGACACCTGGTCGAGGCTCGCGGCAATCTGTTGGGCCTTGTTGCGCATCTTGGGCCAGTCTTCGACGGCGGCACGCACGTCTCCCAGGATGCGGTCCAGCCCGTCCAGCAACGACGCCTTTGCCTCGTCGGACACGCGGTTGATTTCCACGGCGATCCACGACTCCATGTGGGAGGCGTTTTCGCCCTGCGCGATGAGGTGCGAGAGCATCGGCATTGCCGCCGTATCACCGCTGGAGAGTCCGATGTGGGACGGAACGCGGTCGACTTTGACCAGCTGTCCCGTTTCCCGGTTCCGGGTCACCACGAACAATGGATGAAGCACAAGCCCGATGGCGGCGTTCTGGCGCACAAGCTCCGCGTTAACCGAGTCAACGAGGAAAGGCATATCGTCCGTCACGATATAGACGACGCTGCTGTCCGCCTCGTTGACGATGGAAACCTTCGCCTGGCCCGGCTGCCGGTTCGCGGCGACACCGCGGTGGGTTTCCGCCCGGCTGGCCAGCGCCTCGGGGGAATAAGTCCGGGCATCCTCTTCGGCCAGATGCTGGTAGTAGTCCGCGAGGAATCCCTCCCGGTCACCAATGGCCAAGGCTTGATCCTCCACGCTGGATCCAGACGACATCAACAAACGCCTCCATCACAAGTTTGATGCTGCACCGTCGCAGCTCCTACGGCGAGCCTAGCCCTTTCGGCGACGCCTCGGTGTGGAAGAAAATACAGAGGATCGTGAAGATCGCTGGACAGGTGCACAAACCAATTCAGCGATCGCGTGCCTGAGCTTGGAATCCGGCGCCGTTTCGAGCAGCAGAGAGCCGCCTAGCAGCGCCGCATCAGCTGCGGGGCTGTCCGCCGGAAGGAAGACCGCGATCTGCGACGACGGACCATACCGTTCCCACGCATCCTTCAGCTGGCGTTCCGGGGACCTCCCCACCGCCGCCGCCCGGACCTTGTTCATCACCACAACAGGCGACACCTGCGGGACTGCCAGCTCGAGCTCCGCGAGTCCGCGGACCAGCCGGGGAACCCCCACCGGATCGGCGGCCCCCACGGCATAGACTGTGTCCGCCAGTTCCAAGGTCCGCAGGGTCGCGGCATTCCGGCGCGGAGCCATCGTGTCGAAGCTGAGTTCCTCGTCCGCCTCCAGGCAGAAGCCGGTGTCCACAACCACGACGTCGGCAACCTCCTTGGCGCGGTCCAGCACCAGCGACAGTGCTGCTGCCCGTAGTTCGGTCCACCTGTCCGCCCGGGTGATCCCGGTCAGGACCCGGAAAGTTCCAAGCTTGGTGGTGACCGGTGTGGCCACTTTCAGCAGCGCATCGGCGTCGAGCAGTCCCTGGTCGGCAAGCCGGCAGGCCTGCGCGATCCCCGCAGATTCATCCAGCAGGCCCAGGACTGCGGCGATGCTGGCCCCGTAACTGTCGGCGTCGACAAGGAGGACGGACTTCCCATCCGCAGCCAGTTCCCCCGCGATGTTGGCTGCGACGAAGGTCCGGCCGGGCGAACCGGCGGGACCCCACACGGCAATGATCTTGCCTTCCCCGGAGGCCGGCGGCACGTCCGCCTGGTCTGCGGGACGCTGACGCAACGCAGCGCTGGTGTCCCCCAGCCCGCTCCCGAACGTTGCATCCCTGGCGGTGCCTGTCAGCTGGGCAACGGCCTCGGCAATCCTGCCGGCCAGGGCGGCGGACTCTACGCCGGTCAGTGCGGAGGCCACACCGATCCCGCGCAGCCTGGCAGCCTCGTCGGCGTCATCCGTGAGGGCGATGATCGCCACGCCCACGGCGCCGAGCCGGTCAACAAGCGAAGCAGTCAGGCCCTCGCAGCCATCGGCCACAACTGCGGCCCGTGCCAGGCCGCTCTGGCAGGCCGCCAGCAGTTCCGTCAGTTCGGTGCAGCGACGGACCACCGTGACGGGACCGTGGAGCCGCTCCAACCCGCCCACCACGTCCTCGCGGGCCTGGCCCACGGTGACCACGGGGATACTCATGAGGCCCCGCCCGGGTTCCACACCACTGAAATCTTGGCCTGGTTCGCCTGCGCGCCGAGGATGGCCGGCATCTGGCCGTCGGCAACCAGCACCAGCAGCACCGTATTGCGGGAGGACCCCAAGGCCGTGGAGCCGGCGGTCACCTGTGCAATTTCCGCGCCGGGCAGCAGGAGCTTCGGCTCACTGAAGCCGTTGCGGGCATCCGGCAAGGCAACCCAGACGTCCACCCGGGTCCCGGCAACCGCCTGCGGCGGCAGTGCTTCCTCAATGGTCACGGCCACGGGCTTGCGGTCCAACGAATCCACAGTGGCCAGACTTTCCTTGGGCACCAATTGGTTCTTGCCGATTCTTTGAACTGCGACCAACCCGTCGGGGAGCCCTGCTTCAACGGTGACGTAATGCTGTTCGGTCTCACCCAGGCGGACCTTGGCGCGGACCACATTGTCCGCGGTCAGCTTCTCACCCACCGCAATGGAGTCCCGGGCGGCGTAAACCTCGGTGGTCTGATCAGCGCTGCCAACCAGCGAGATCACTCCTACCACCGATGCCAGGACCAGCAGCACGCCAACCAGCAGCCGGGGATCCTTCCACGACGGCGGTTTCAGCCTGGCACCTGCAGTAACAGCATCGTGGCTCATGCTCTTCTCCCCCTAGCTCCGGTCCAGGCGGCTGGCTGCGTCCGGACACCTCATTGTTACGGCATGGGCCCCGGAACAAAAGTCAAAAGACCAAACAACATCAAACTGTGGATAACCGCACCAGATGACGCCTTCAATGGCAAAATGGAGCTATGCCCAGATTCCTGACTCTCGCCGATGTTGCTGAACAGCTGCAAATCAACTCGCCGGCGGCCTATGCCTTGGTCCGCAGCGGAGAACTGAAGGCCATCCAGGTGGGTGGGCGCGGGCAGTGGCGCGTCGAGGAAAAGATGCTGGAGCAATACATCGAAGAGCGTTACGCCGAGGCCAGCCGCATGATCCAGGAAGCCAAAGCCAAGCAAGGCTGATCCGGCCCGCGGCTACAGTTCCCCTGCACTCCGTGACCGCAGGGCACCCAACGCCGCAAACGGTATCGTGGCTACCTGCCGAACCTGTGATGCACGCCGGGACTCCCCGGGGCTGACCAGCGCCAGGTCCAAAAAGTCACTGCCCACCCGGTCGATGACTCCGGCCAGCCCGGTATCCCTTTCCGGCGCGTGGCGCAGAGTGACTGCAAGTTCGGCCCGGTCCCGCGCCAGGCCCCGCAGCGCATGCGCCAATCCGATCCGGCGCCGCACCTGCGAAGTCTCGGCCAAGGAGCCGCGGCCAAGGCCCGCATACCGTGCCACTGCGCCGTAAGGGACCAGGACCTGGTGACGCAACTCGTTCAGGACCAGCGCATCGGCGCCGGCATGGCTCAGGGTTCCTTCGAAGGCGCGCCCACACGCCAGGTACACGGCCACGTGGCTGTTCAGGGAACCCCGCAAGCGGTCAGCCAGAGCGACGGAGGCCGTTTCCGCTCTTGCCCGCTCAGAGATCTCGGCATCGATGGCCAGCCGCTCGCCCTCGGCGAACTGTGCCTCTATATCACTGAACAGAGCATCCCAACGCATGGGGCCAAGCGTAGGGTGCGGGTTTGTTCGCGGTCAATTCACCAACGACTTCACTCCAGTCTCTGGACAAATCCACCAGAGTTACGTCAAACTGATGCTAGATACATCAAACTGCATCAAACTGCATCAAACATAAGATGGGAAACAACATGACGGCAGGTACAGCACGGGGGCTCCGCGCAGACGCCGTCATGGCGGCGTCCATCCTCCTGTTGGGATTCTTCCTCTGCGTTGCCGGCCGGGGCATGGTGGGCCGATGGCAACTGTCTACAGCACGCCGGCAGGGCCCGGACCTCGATGACCTACTCGGTGCCGTTGCTGTCGCCGCAGGGCTGGCCATCGTGGCGTGGTGGATCTTCTCGATGGTTTTGGCGTCAGCAGCTGCCGTCCTGGACAGGTGCGGCAGGCGGCGGGCCGCCGACAGTGCCGGCAAGTGCTGCCCGGCATTTATGCGCCGGCTCGCTGTGGCCGCGCTGTCGGTGCAACTACTGTCGGCACCGCTGGCTCACGCAGCCGTCCCACCGGCCGGACCCGCCTGGGTACCCACGCAGGAAGTGGCGGTCCAGGACGTACCGGTCCACGGCGCAGCCATCCAGGCCCAGTGGTCTCCCACAAGCGGCCACCGGCAGCTCCCGGAACCGGAGGGCAAACACTCTGCAGACACGGGAGGACAGACCACCGAAACTCCCGCGGCGGCGGTCCGGCCAGACTGGCGTCCCAGCAGGCCGGTCCCGGACCCCGGCCTGCTGGCGGCCCAGCCCGTCCGGGCGGAACAGGGCCCACCGTCGCCATTGAGTGAGGTCACGGTACTGGCGGGCGACACACTCTGGGACATCGCCTCCCGCCACTTGGGCCCGGCGGCTTCGGATGTGGATGTCGCCTTGCACTGGCCCCGCTGGTACGAGGCCAACAAATCCCGGATCGGCGAAAGCCCGCATGTCCTGCTGCCCGGACAGATTTTGAAAGCACCTTCCACGGCCTAACCGACGTTCCGATATTCATCAGCTCACGACTAAGGGGAATCACATGTACGCAGTTACGCCAATCCGCTCCGCCGCGGTCAACCCGGGCGGCGCGGCAGCAGTCCGCCAGGTTCCTCCGCGCACCACTAGCGCGCCGGTCGTGCCGCTGCGTGCGGCAGACGAAGCCTCCGAAATCCTGGCGATCACACGCAATACCGTGCAGGCGGCCATGGAAGTCCTCGCCGGCATCCGGCCGGTCCACCAGCTCGCCCGCCGTCTGGATCCTCGCTGCCTCGCCGTGCTGCAGCACCGTGCGGCCTTGATCCGCCGCGAACAGTCGCGCTCTGCCTCGCCGTCCCTGGCCCGGCTGCACAAGAACTCCATAGTGCGTTCAGTCCGCGCCTGCGAAGTCGCCCCGGGCATCTATGAGGCAAGCGCCGTGGTGGTTGATGACATCCGGGCACGGGCTGTAGCGGTCCGGCTTGAGCGCAGCAAGCAGGTCTGGCGCGTGACCGAGTTTATGGTCGGCTGAACCGCTTGCCCACGAATGCAGAAGTGCCCGGAGCTGAGGCTCCGGGCACTTCCAGTGTCGAACTATTTCAGCGACGATCTATTGCAGTGCCGACCTATGGCTGATCAGTCTCGATCCCTGCTGTCAGCGGCGCTTTTTCCTGGCCGGACGCTTGGTGGCGTCCTGCGCTGCAGCCTTTGCGGGATTTCCGGACCGTGAAGAGACACGACCCTCCACCCTGGTCTGGGATGCGCCGTCTTCGCCGGGAGCCGTGTACTGCAGCTGGGCCGGCTTCTCCGGCGCTTCCAGGCCGGCAGCGTGGATCTGCGGCTCAACGTGCTCGGTGTGGCCACCGGCTGCGTCGGGCACCACCACATCCTGGGCTGGAGTCACCTCAACTTCAAGGTTGAACAGGAAACCGACGCTTTCCTCGCGGATGGCCTCCATCATGCTCTGGAACATAACGAAGCCCTCGCGCTGGTATTCCACCAGCGGGTCACGCTGTGCCATGGCGCGCAGGCCGATGCCTTCCTTGAGGTAGTCCATCTCGTACAGGTGTTCCTGCCACTTGCGCCCGATGACCGAGAGCACCACGCGGCGTTCCAGCTCGCGCATGCTCTCTGAGCCGATGGTCTCTTCCCGGGTCTGGTAGACCACTCGGGCGTCGGAGAGCAGCTCCTCCTTGAGGAATTCAACAGTGAGCTTGGACTTGCCGCCGGCTTCCTCGATGATCTCTTCCGCTGTGACGCTGACGGGGTAGAGCGTCTTGAGGTTGGTCCACAGCTGGGTGTAATCCCAGTCGTCGCCATTGCCTTCGGCCGTGGCGGAGTCGATCAGGGCGGTGATGGTGTCCTCCACGAAGAACTGGACCTTCTCGTGGAGGTCGTCACCTTCGAGGATCCGGCGGCGGTCACCGTAGATGGCTTCGCGCTGGCGGTTCAGGACGTCATCGTACTTGAGGACGTTCTTGCGCTGCTCGGCGTTGCGGCCTTCAACCTGGCCCTGGGCAGACGCGATGGCCCGGGAAACCAGTTTCGATTCCAACGCCACATCATCCGGGACCGAACTGTTCATCAGCCGTTCGGCCGCGCCGGAGTTGAAGAGCCGCATCAGGTCATCGGTCAGGGAGAGGTAGAAGCGTGATTCGCCGGGGTCGCCCTGGCGGCCGGAGCGGCCACGGAGCTGGTTGTCGATGCGGCGGGACTCGTGCCGCTCAGTTCCCAGGACATACAGCCCGCCGAGGTTCAGTACTTCCTCGTGTTCGTCCTTTACGGACTGCTTGGCCGCCTCCAGGGCAGCCGGCCACGCGGCCTCGTATTCTTCGGAATTCTCTTCCGGGTCCAGCCCGCGCTTGGCCAGATCGGCCACCGCAGTGAATTCGGCGTTGCCACCCAGCATGATGTCAGTGCCGCGGCCTGCCATGTTGGTGGCCACCGTAACAGCACCCTTGCGTCCTGCCTGCGCAACGATGGCCGCTTCACGGGCGTGGTTCTTGGCGTTCAGGACTTCGTGCCTGATGCCTTCCTTGGCCAGCAGCCCGGAAAGGTATTCGCTCTTTTCGACACTCGTTGTGCCCACAAGGATCGGCTGGCCCAGTTTGTGACGCTCGGCAATGTCCTTCACGACGGCGTCGAACTTCACTTTTTCATTCTTGAACACGAGGTCCGACTGGTCGATCCGCTGCATGTCCCGGTTGGTGGGGATGGCCACCACACCGAGCTTGTACGTGCCCATGAACTCGGCGGCCTCAGTCTCGGCCGTGCCGGTCATGCCTGCCAGCTTGGAGTACATCCGGAAGTAGTTCTGGAGCGTGACCGTGGCCAGGGTCTGGTTTTCGGCCTTGATCTCCACGGCTTCCTTGGCCTCGATGGCCTGGTGCATGCCCTCGTTATAGCGGCGGCCAGCCAGGATTCGGCCAGTGTGTTCGTCAACGATGAGCACTTCGCCGTCGAGGATGACGTAGTCCTTGTCCCGTTTGAACAGTTCCTTGGCTTTGATGGCGTTGTTCAGGAACCCGATGAGCGGAGTGTTCGCGGATTCGTAGAGGTTCTGGATTCCCAGGTAGTCCTCCACTTTTTCGATGCCGCTCTCCAGGACGCCGACGGTGCGCTTCTTCTCGTCCGCCTCGTAGTCCTCGCCGGCCTTCAGGCGCTGCACTACCTTGGCAAATTCGCTGTACCACCGGTTGGTGTCGCCCTGGGCAGGACCGGAAATGATGAGCGGAGTGCGGGCTTCGTCGATGAGGATGGAGTCGACCTCATCAACAATGGCGAAGTTGTGGCCACGCTGGACCAGTTCTGACTGGTCCCACGCCATGTTGTCGCGCAGGTAGTCAAAGCCGAATTCGTTGTTGGTGCCGTAGGTGATGTCCGCGGCGTACTGCTGCCTGCGCACCGCGGGATCCTGGTTGGACAGGATGCAACCGCTGGTCAGGCCAAGGAAACGGTAGACCCGGCCCATAAGGTCTGACTGGTATTCGGCAAGGTAGTCGTTCACCGTGATGACGTGGACGCCATTGCCGGTGAGGGCATTAAGGAAGGCGGGCGCGGTGGCCACGAGGGTTTTGCCTTCGCCGGTCTTCATTTCGGCGATATTGCCGAGGTGGAGCGCGGCGCCACCCATAAGCTGGACGTCAAAGTGACGCATGCCCAGGGTGCGGGATGAGGCCTCACGCACGGCGGCGAATGCCTCCGGGAGGAGATCATCCAGATGCTCGCCGTCCCGGTGGCGGGCGCGGAGGTGATCGGTTTCCTCGCGGAGCTCAGCATCCGTGAAGGTTTTGAACGAGTCTTCGAGCGCATTGATGGAGTCGGCATAGTTCCGCAGTTGCCGCAGGGTTTTTTTGTCACCCGTGCGGAGAAGTTTTTCGATAAGTGATGCCACGTGAAGATACTCCCAGTCTTATGCTGCCGAATTCTGGCGTTTTTAGTCTACGGGAGAGACACAGGCCACGCGGCCGGTGTTCCCTGAGAGCGGAGCGGACCTGCGCGGTGACGCAGGGCGGCGCCGAGGGACTCCGCCAGGTCCCCGATCGGGCTGACCACAATGTTGTCCAGCTCCAGCCATTCGGCCATCAGTTCCAGCTCGGCGGCGAGCTCGACGGCGGTCCCTGCCGGTGCGTCCGGCTCACCGTAGGCGGACCTGACCAGCAGATTTCCTGCCGCACGGTCCGCCTTAAGGTCCACCCGCGCCACGATGGTGTCACCCAGGAGAAAGGGCAGGACGTAGTACCCGAAACGCCGGAGGTGCGCAGGCGTGTAAATCTCGATCCGGAAATGGAACCCGAAGAGCTCCTCTAGCCGGCGCCGCTCGAAGACCAGGGAGTCAAAGGGGCTGAGCAAGGCCCGCCCTGCCGCCCGCCGCGGCATTGTGGCGTCGGCATGGAGGTATACCTTCCGGTCCCAGCCGGCGACAGCGACCGGCTCCAGCCTCCCTATGCTGACCAGATGGTCCACAGAGGCGGCGGCCGCCTTGACCGGTGTACGGAAGTAGTCCGCGAAGCACTTCACGGTTCCGATGCCATGGGCGCGCGCGGCCGCGTCGATGAGCCGATGCATGGCCTCAACAGTGTCCGGCGTGGTTTCGAGGGCCAGCCGCCGCGGCAGCACCCTGGCCGTCAGCGTGTACTTTCGCTCGAACTGTTCGGTTCTGGATGCCGCGGAAATGGTGCCCGCCTCGAACAGGTCTTCAAGCACGCGCTTGACGGCGTTCCAGTTCCATCCCCAGTTGTCGTCCCGCCGGTCCTCCACGTGCCCGATGTTCACCGTCAGTTCCGCCGCCGTCATGGGCCGCCCTGCGGCGAGGGCGTCGAGGATCTTTCCTGCCACCGCGTCGCGCAGGTCCGGGTCGAGGGCGGACGCACCCACCCACGTGCGTTTCTGCCACAAGCGGAGGTCATGGAAGTGCTCGGGCCGGATGAAGCTGGCCTCGTGGGCCCAGTACTCCATCATGCGTCGGGGAGGCGAGCTGGCCATCCGCTGAAGGATGGTGCGGTCGTAGTTGCCGAGCCTTGAAAAGAAGGGCAGAAAGTGACTGCGGGACAACACGTTGACGGAATCGATCTGGACAAGCTGGATCCGGGCAAAGGTCCGGCCCACCGCCCGTGAGGTCACGGGGCCGGCGGGCCGTCCTTTGTCGAGTCCCTGAGCTGCCAGGGCGATCCGCCGGGCCTGGTTAAGGCTCAGCGTCGCTGGCACATCAGTCCTTTCATTGAGGGGTGTAAACCGCCCTAGACTTTTGCGGCGTCGTCATCGGAACGGTAGGCGAGGATTTTTTCTTCGACGGCCGTCTCCCCCGGTTCGCATTCGTGGTCCAGGGTGATCACCCCGTACGTCCAGCCACGGCGCCGATAGACCACCGAGGGCGTGTTGGTGGCCTTGTCCACAAACAGGTAGAAATCGTGGCCCACGAGCTCCATGTTGTCCACAGCATCGTCAAGGGTGAGGGAGGCCGCAGGGAAAACTTTGCGCCGGATCAGCACCGGGGAGTCCCCAGCCGGGATGTCGTTCTCGACCTCGTAGGGCGATCGTTCAACAGGTGCTGCCTGGGTTTCGCTGCGATGGCTCGCCTCGACATAAAGGGGCTCACTGGTACTCGCGGGTTCCAGGGATGCGGTGGCTTCACGTACTGCCTTGGGGGTGTGGCGCCCGTGGTGGACCTTCTTGCGGTCCTTGGCGCGGCGGAGACGTTCCAGCAGCTTGGTGTAGGCGAGATCGAACGCAGCGAATTTGTCTGCGGCGCTGGCTTCGGCACGGATTACGGGTCCCCGGCCCAGGACCGTCACTTCAACGGTGAGCTGGTCGCCGGTCTGGCGCGCATTCGTTTCCTTGGAAACCTTCGCGTCAACCCGCTGGACCTTGTCGCCAAGTGACTCGATCTTCGAGATCTTCTCACCGGCGTATTCGCGGAAGCGGTCTGAGACCGTCAGATTTCGTCCGCTGATCATAAACTCCATGGTGCCCTCCAAATGACTTCGGTGACACGACGGCGGCACATCCCACGGGCCGATCTGCTTGACAGTCGAGCCCCTTTCCGAGCCGCCATCGAAAGGTACAACTTGTTCTTGGTACCCACAACCGACGTTAGTTCATAGCCACCTGTTATTCATCCTTTCTTCGTTTATTTTTTTCTAAGACGGGCGGCGTTCCGCCAGCTCCCGGGGCGGGCTATTCGCCGCCAGCTGAATCCGGCGGGCGTGTCGCGGCAAGGACCACTGCACCCACCACCACGGCACCGCTGAGGTGCAGTGCTCGGGCGGCTTCGGCGAGTGTGGCCCCTGTGGTGAGGACGTCGTCAACAATGATGCAGCGGCGTCCGGCCACCCGCGCGCGCTGGCCTTTCGGGACCTTCATGGACCCCTTGACCCGGCTCGCCCTGGCCCCGCGGCCGAGTCCCTTTTGGCCTCCAGGCAGCCGCTCCAATGCGGCGCGGCGCCGGGATTTCCGGATCACGTCCACCACCGGTGTACCGCGGATGGTGGTCCCCCGGCGCAACTCTGCGAGCAGGAGATGGACCGGGCTGAATCCCCTCTTGATGTAGCCGGCCGTACTGCTGGGCACCGGAACCAGGCAGACGCCGTCGACGCCGGCCACGGACGCGGCAATGCCCTGCCCCAGTCCGCGCGCCAGGACTGACGTGAGCTGGTGCTGGCCATGGCTCTTGAACGAAAGCACGGCCTGCGCCAGCTCCTCGCGGTACACCCCGGCCGCCACCACGGGAAGGATCAGGCCGCCGTCGACGTTCATCAGGGCCGGCGCCTGCTCCTCTGCCCGGAACGGGTGCCTGGTCAACAGGCGGACGTGGCGTTCGCACATGACGCACAGGGCCAGGTCCTCCGCTCCGCAGCAGACGCAGTCCACTGGGACGGCAAGTGCCAGCAGCTCCGCGGCGGCCACGCCCATCTGGTCGGCGGCCCGCAGCCAGCGCCGGCGGTGGCCGCCGCGATGCTTGGCGGACTGCAGCGGAGGCGGCAGGAGGTCCGGATCCAGGCTTGCCGCATTTCTGGCGGGACTTCGCCCGGAGCGGCCCCCACCGCGGCGGCCGGACCGGCGCGCAGTCCCGTGGCGCACAGGCGGGTGGCGGGCGGGAGGACATCCGGGCTGAACTTCGGTCACACCCCATGGTGGCCTGCCGGCCGTGGCCCCGGAACCTCTGGTCCGCGCTATGTGGAAAGCTACCCAGGGAATGAGGGGTCGATGGGGCCCTTCAGCTGGGGCGACCAGCCGTTGCCAAGCCGCTGGAAGATGCCCTCGGCCGATTGGCCGTAGATTTCCTCCAGCCCGTTGCCGGCGCTGAGCCATACCAGGCCGGGCCATGGCGCCAACTGCTGGGGTTGCCCGGAGGTGAGGGACAGCAGCTCCGGCGTGACGTTCGAACCTGCCGAGGCTTTCATCACGGCAACCGTTGTGTCGTTCACCCAGACGCCCTGGTCCGGGTCACCGGAAGCCACCAGTGTGATCGGGGCAGTCAGTTCCCGGGGTGTCCCGTCGGCGTTCCGGATGATCCCGGCAATCTGCACCTTCGTCTTGCCGTTTTGTTCCGAAATGACCAGCGCCCGGACGCCCTCGCGGGAGATCCTCAGCTCCTTGACGGTTCTTCCGGCCAACCACGACGGCGTGAGCGTAACGGTGGGAACGGCGGCACCTTCGGCGACTCCGACGGGCCGGTAGGCCACCACCTCAGTACCGCCGGTAGCTCCCGGCCCTGCGGCCCACACCCAGTCATGAATGCTGAAGGACGGGTGCGTAATGGTGCTGCGCGTTGTCAGCGCACGGGCGGGCTGTCCCGGCACCATGCTGTAGAGCGTCGTCCGGCTTTCGTTGAGGAAGGCAACGGTCTGGGACACCGGGGATTCCGACGGGTAGCGGGGCCCGAGCGATGAAACCGGCTGCATATCCGGCAGCGGGGACACCCTGTTGTTTTCGTAGCGAACCAGTTCATTGCCGCTGACGGCGATTTCGCGGACCGGCACGTTTTTGTCCCGCACCGGGGGCAACACCGAACCGTTGTCTTCGACGCGGACCAGGTCCTGGTTGGCATGCAACTCCACATTAACGACGTCGGGCTGGCTGCGGAACGTGAGCGAAAGCTGCGTCTGCATCCGGAGCCTGTCCTCTGTGGACGCCTCGGTGAGTTCCTTGGCCGTGAGGTCCACCTGCGCGGCGCCGGACACCACCGGAACCGATTCGCGGGCGAGTTTGATGCCGGACGGGAAGGCGCTCACCACCGCGCCGCGAAGGTACGGCGCGGGCCCGGCCAGCAGGGCACTGGTCATGGCTTTGACGGTCTTGTTCTTGATGAACCAGCGGACGTCAGGCACGGCATAGGTGAAGCTGGGATCGTAGAAGTAGATGGGGTAGGCGCCGTAGATGACCTTGAAGGTTTCCTCCGGGATCGCTGTTCCGTCCGGGATCGCTGAGATCCGCCATTCGCCGTCCACCTGGGTGAGAGTGGCCGGAATGTTCTCGATGGTGCCTTCGGGCATCTGGGTGGCGATGCCGTCAACATCCACGCTGTACGCAACGTCCAGCTGGTAGTTGTAGACGTTGTCGACGCCGGTGCCCACCACTTTCGCCTCGCGGTACACAAGCGCGCGCTGGTCGGGTTTCCAGGATACTGACGCTGCCTGCGTCAGGTATTCGCGGGCCACCGCGTAGTCCCCCTCGTATCCGGTACCGGCACGGTAGAAGTAATCAATGATGTTTTCCGGCGTGGCGCCGGGCTGGGGCGCGGCCGGGAGGAACACCGGTGCGTTGACGTTGCCGGCGCTGCCTTCCGCGCTCTTCCCCACCGGCCCGGCCGTGGGGATGCGCGCGCAGGAGGCCAGGACCAGGACAACGACGAACAGCACAACGCTCCTCTTCAGCATCGCCCGCACTTTTCGTCCCGTCATGAAGACTCCTTCGGTGTTGCGCCCGTCCCGGCAGGGGTGCGCCCGGCGCCCTGGCCACGCCCGCCGCCAGCGGGGACCTCAGGCGCCCCAGTGGGACCGGGCCCCAGGACCAGCACGTTTTTCGAATGAGGGACGTCGGGGAGGATGATGTCCTCCGGCTCAAGCTGCACAGGTGAGCGGTCGATCTCCTCGCCCTGGCGCAACGGAATGGTCAGCCGGAAGTTTGCTCCTCTACCCTTGTTTCCCCATGCCTGCAGCCAGCCGTTATGGAGTTTGGTGTCTTCCATGGCGATGGACAGGCCCAGTCCGCTGCCTCCGGTGGTGCGGGCCCGCGCGGGATCCGCACGCCAGAACCGGTCAAAGACCCGGGCGGCCTCGGCCGGGGTCATGCCGATCCCCTGATCCCGGACTGCAACTCCCACCGCTGACTGGTTGGCTGCGACAGTCACGGTGACCGGCCTGCCTTCGCCATGCTCCACTGCATTCAGGATGAGGTTCCGCAGGATCCTGTCGATCCTCCTGGCGTCCATCTCCGCGACAATTCCGACGGCCGGAGCCCGGAGGATGATCTCCGAGCCGTATTCGGCCGCGACGGGCGCTGCCCCGTCAATGACGTGGGCGATCACCTGCAGGATGTCCTCGGGCTCGGCGTCGAGCATGGCCACGCCGGCGTCGAAGCGGGAGATCTCGAGCAGGTCGGCCAGCAGGGACTGGAACCGCTCCACCTGGTTGTACAGGAGTTCGGCCGAGCGCTTGTTGATGGGGTCGAAGTCGTGGCGGGCGTCGTACAGCACTTCCGCGGCCATCCGGACGGTGGTCAGGGGCGTGCGCAGCTCGTGGGAGACGTCGGAGACAAACCGCTGCTGCATCTGGGACAACATGGCCAGCTGGGTGATCTGCTCCTGGAGGCTGGCGGCCATGTGGTTGAACGATGCCCCGAGGCGGGCAACCTCGTCTTCGCCTTTGACCACCATCCGCTCCTGCAATTGGCCGGCCGCAAGCTTCTCCGACACCAGGGCAGCGTGGCTGACGGGGCTGACAACGTTACGGGTGACATACCAGGCGATGGCCCCGATCATCAGCACCAGCACTGCGCCGCCAGCCAGGAGGACGCCCTGGATTTCGTCGAGCGTCTGCTGGGCGGTGTTGACGTCATAGATCAGGTAGAGCTCATACACGGTCCCGTTGAAGGTCACCAGGTTGCCCACGGCGATCCCCGGCCTGTCCTCGGTGCCTACCGGAATCACGGTGGAGGCCCAGTACTGGTCCTTGCCTGATGCCTGGACCGCCGTACGGAGTGCAGGCGGGATGACGCTGACGGTCAGCTGGTCCGACGCCCGCGACTCCACCCAGCGGTTCCGGGGTTTGGTCTGTTCGGGCTTGGCTTCGAAAACGTAGCGGCGCTGGATAACGGAGCCGCGGCCTTCCACGGCGTTCAAAGTGTCGTAGACCAGGGTGATGACGCTGGACTGGTCGGTGACCTGGGCGCCGTCGAACGTCTCCTGGACCTGTTTGACGTAGTATCGGGTCTCGGATTCGGCCTGGGTGAGGCGCTCCTGGAACAGGTTGTTGGCGATCTGGTTGGACAGGTAGGCGCCCACGGCGCCAAAGGATGTCACGGCCAGCAGCAGCGTGGTGAGGACTGTCCGGAACTGCAGGGACCGTCGCCAGCGTCGACGCATGGCCCGCCCGGCGAAACGGACCGCAGGGAAGAAACGGGTCACGCCGAGGCGGACAAGGCGGCCCACCCGTAGCCCCACGATTACTCCACGGCGCCGCCAGATCCGCGCCCGGAATGGCAGTGTTGCCAGCTCCGACGGCAGCGCATCCGTGTGCTCCGGGCCCTTGGCTGCGGGAAGGTCCGGGGCGCGGTGTGCTTCTGGTCCTGAGGGCTCAGGAACCTGCTTTGTAGCCGACACCACGAACCGTCAATACAACTTCGGGAGCTTCCGGATCCCGTTCAATTTTTGACCGGAGGCGCTGGACGTGGACGTTGACCAGCCGGGTGTCCGCCGCGTGGCGGTAGCCCCAGACCTGTTCCAGCAGCAGCTCACGGGTGAACACCTGCCATGGCTTCCGCGCCAGGGCTACGAGGAGGTCAAACTCCAGGGGCGTGAGGGAAATCCGCTCATCGGCACGCTTCACGGTGTGGCCGGCCACGTCGATGGTGATGTCAGCGATCCGCAGCGTTTCAGGCGCCTTCTGGTCGCCGGGCCGCAGGCGGGCACGCACGCGTGCCACGAGTTCGGCGGGTTTGAACGGCTTGGGTACGTAGTCGTCTGCGCCGGACTCAAGGCCGCGGACGACGTCGGACGTATCCGACTTGGCCGTGAGCATAACGATGGGCACGTCCGATTCGGAGCGGATCTGCCGGCAGACCTCGATGCCGTCCACACCGGGCAGCATCAGGTCAAGCAGCACGAGGTCAGGCTTCGATGAACGGAAAATATCCAGCGCCTGGCTGCCATCGGCGCAAAAAACCGGCTCAAAGCCGTCGTTGCGCAGAACAATCCCAATCATTTCGGCCAGCGCTTCGTCATCGTCAACTACCAGAATGCGTGCCTTCATAGTTATATATTCCCTTATTGAACAGGGTTTGTCCTGTTGAACGGCCTTACGGCATGGCGCCACGCTATGACGCCCGACGCCGGAACTATAGGCTGGCAACACGCGGACAGTCCCGCGCGGGGGAAGGAACAGGGTGCCACACCAGGATCCGAACATGCAGCAGCCGCATCCTGCCGGCGAGGCTGGGAAGGGCCAGCCGCCAGGGAACCAGCCTCCGTGGGGGCCGCAGCCCGGCCCGGCACAACAGCCCTGGGGCGGCCAGCCGGTTTGGGGCGCTCCTCCGGGTGGCCCGCCGGCTTGGGGCGCTCCGCCGCACAATCCCTACGGCGGTCCGCCGCCATACCAGCAGCCGCGTTATGTTGCCCCGCCCAAACCCGGCATCGTTCCCCTGCGGCCACTGATGTTCGGCGAGATCCTGGATGGCTCCTTCCAGGCGATCAGGCGCAACGCCAAAGCCATGCTGGGCGCCGCGCTGCTGGCGCAGACGCTCGCCGCAGTGGTCACGGCAGTTCTCAGTTCATTTTCCGCCACGTCCGCGGCGTCACTTGAAGCCTGGGCGGCGGGCCTGACGGAGCAGGACCTGGTCCCGCTGGTGGTGACCTTCGCGTCCGGGATCCTGCTCGTCTCGGTGCTCACCGTTTTTCTGTCCGCGGTGCTGCAGGGCGCCATGGTGGTTCCGGTCGCCAGATCCGTCCTCAACCGCCCCACCGGCTTCAGGCAGATGTGGACCCTGGCGCGGTCCCGCGCTGGTGCCCTGATCCGCCTTGCGGCCCTGCTGGTGGGCGGCGGGCTCCTCGTTGCGCTGCTGTTTGTGGCGCTGGCCGTGCTGCTGGTCAGCACTGTCGGCGGAGTGGGCGCCCTGATCCTCGTCCCGCTGGGGCTGGTGTGCTTTGTGCTGTACGTATGGGTCTACATCAAGCTAATGGTGGCCCCTGCCGCCGTTGTGGTGGAGGAACTCGGTGCGATGGCCGGCATCCGGCGCTCCTGGGAACTGACACGCAGCAATTGGTGGCGGCTCCTGGGCATCACGCTGGTGGTGGGCATCATGGTGGGGGTCATCGCCCAGGTCGTCACGATTCCCGTCACACTGCTCACCGGCTTTTACACCGGCGTGGTCTCACCCCACGGCGGTTCCGACCAGGCCATGACGGCGGCCGTGGTGGCGGGCGTTGCCACCGCGGTCGTTACCGCAGTGGTCGCCGCAGCGGGTTTTGCCTTCCAGACCTCCGTGATGGCGCTGCTCTACCTCGACCTCAGGATGCGCCGGGACGGACTGGATATCGCCCTGCTCCGGCTGCTGGAATCCGGAGCAGATCCCGACGGCGTCCCGGGCCGAGGCGTTCCGGTCTACCGGGCGGGACCCGGCCAAAATCCGCTGCCGCCCTATGGGGCACCGCCCGGCGGGACATGGCCGGATGGCCGCTGAACCACCGGTCCTGCCTGGCCGCGACGAGGCCCGCCGCTGGGCCGAAGAAGAACTCGCCAAGCCGGAATACCGCGACGCGGCCCCCGGCTGGCTGGACAGTGTGTGGGCGGACATCCTGGACTGGCTGCGGTCCCTGGACGGCGGCTCCGGCCCGGACACCACCGTGGCGGCGCCGTGGATCGGTGTGGCCATCGCCGTGCTGATCGGCGCCGCGGTCGTCCTGGCCCGCCCGCGCCTCAACGCGAAGGCCAGGCGTGCCGGAGACGTGTTCGACGTCGGCACAGCCGTCAGTGCCGAGGCCTACCGCGGGCGCGCGGCTGCCGCTGCCGCAGCCGGCAACTGGAGTGCCGCCGCCGTGGACTGTTTCCGCGCGCTGGTGCGCACAGCCGAGGACAGAACACTTTTCGACGCGCGGCCGGGCCGGACCGCGGACGAGGTGGCGCACGAACTGGCCACACCGTTTCCGTCAGAGGCCGGCCACCTGACGGAAGCCGCGCGAACTTTCGACGGGATCCGCTACGGAAATGAGTCCGCAGGCCAGGCTGACTATGCCGCGGTGCGCGAACTGGACATTGCCCTGCAGTCCTTCACGCCGGAGAGCGCCGCCCTGCCCGCTGAACGTGACGAACCGGCGGTTCCGCGATGACGCAGGGTCCCACGATGCAGACCCCTTCGCCGGATCTTCTGGCGCCCAAACGTCCGACGTCGGGTGCACCGGAGGCGCAGCCGGGTTCCGCCCCCGCACTCCGATCCGGTTCCGGGCCCGGTTCCGGGTCCGGGTCCGGCGCCGCGGGTGCCCGTGCCTGGCTCCGGGGGCACCGCGGCGGGGCAGCGATCGGCGCGGCGGCCGCCGTCGGACTGGCGGTGGTTATTTCCACCCAACTCGCGCCAAAGGGCGATTCCCTGCCCTTATCCGTGCATAACGCCGGGCCGGGCGGCGCCAGGGCGGTCAGCGAGATACTGGGCCGCCACGGTGTCGAGGTCCTGGATGTTGAATCCTTTGACTCCGCCACGGCAGCACTCGCGGGCCGGCCGGGTGCCACCCTCCTCCTGTACGACCGGAGCGGATTCCTGGACCAATCCCGACTGGACGAGCTGACCGCACGTGCGGGACGCGTAGTGCTGGTGACGCCGCGGCTCGGCACGCTGAAGGCACTCCATACCGGCATCAGCCAGGCCGGTGTGGTGCCCGAGTCAACGGCGCTCCTGGAACCGGGCTGCGATCTCACCGATCCCGCGGCGGCAGGTGCTGTCTCCGGAACCGGCGGATTCCTGTACGACGGCGGCACGGTGTGCTTCAGCCCGCCCGGAAGCACCGCCGGGCTGCTTGCCCGCACGGATGATGGCGGCCTGACCGTCCTGGGCAGCACCGCCCTCCTCAACAACGGCGGGCTTGCCGGCCACGGCCATGCCGCACTGGCCCTGCGGACGCTGGGCGGCTCAGAGGTCGTTGTCTGGTACCTGCCCGGACTGGGCGACGCGGCCGCTGCGGAGTCAACGCAGACACTTGATGAACTCGCCCCTGACTGGGTGGCATTCCTGGGGCCCTGGCTGGTCTTTGTGGCCATGCTTGCCATTGTGTGGCGCGGGCGCCGCCTCGGCCCGCTCGTGTTTGAACCACTCCCCGTGGTGGTCAAGGCCGTGGAGACCGCAGAAGGCCGCGCACGCCTTTATCAGGATTCCCACGCACTGGACCGGGCACGGGACAACCTTCGGGCCGGCACCCTGGTCCGCCTGGCGCAAGCCCTTCGGGTGGGATCCCAGGCCACTGCCGACGACGTGGTGCAGGCAGTGGCCCGGCACCTGGGCCGGCCGGAAAGAGATATCAGCGGCCTGATCCAGGAACGCCCCGGTACCGCAACCAGGCTGGTGCAATGGTCACAGGAACTGGACAAACTAGAGAACGAGGTCAGGACCCGATGAACGAACCGTACGGCGCCCCGCAGATCATGGACTCCTCTCCGCGGACGCTGGATCCCGCCCGGCAGGCGCTCCTGGATGTCCGCCACGAGGTTGCCAAAGCCGTGGTGGGCCAGGATGCCACCGTCACCGGACTCCTTATCGCGCTGCTTTCCCAGGGACACGTTCTCCTCGAGGGCGTGCCCGGTGTGGCCAAGACACTCCTGGTCCGCGCCCTGTCCGCCGCGCTGAGCCTGGACACCAAACGCGTACAGTTCACCCCTGACCTGATGCCCGGCGACATCACCGGTTCCCTGGTCTATGACTCGCACACCTCGGAATTCAGTTTCCGCGAGGGGCCGGTCTTCACCAACATCCTGCTGGCCGACGAAATCAACCGGACGCCCCCGAAGACGCAGGCTTCCCTGTTGGAGGCCATGGAAGAGCGGCAGGTCTCGGTGGACGGGGTGTCCAGGCCGCTGCCGGCGAACTTCCTGGTGGCGGCAACCCAGAACCCCGTGGAGTATGAGGGAACCTATCCCCTGCCCGAAGCTCAGCTGGACCGGTTCCTGCTCAAACTCACCATGCCGCTGCCCAGCCGGACTGACGAGGTGGAAGTGATCCGGCGGCACGCGGCCGGCTTCAATCCCCGGGATCTTGCTGCCGCCGGTGTCCGGGCGGTGGCCGGCGCCGAGGACCTCGAACGGGCGCGGCAGGCCGTGGCCACCGTTGCCGTCGAACGGGAAATCATCGGCTACATCGTGGACCTGGTGCGCGCCACCCGGCAGGCGCCGTCGTTCCAGCTGGGGGTCTCGCCCCGCGGTGCGACTGCACTGCTTAATACGGCCCGCGCCTGGGCCTGGCTGTCGGGCCGCAGCTTCGTCACGCCGGACGATGTCAAGGCACTGGCGCTGCCGTGCCTGCGCCACCGGGTGGCCCTGCAGCCCGATGCCCAGATGGACGGGGTCCGCGTGGACGATGTCCTGGGCAGCATTCTGGCGTCCGTCCCGGTCCCCCGCTGATTCGCTTGCACATGGCACTCTCCGGACGGTTCGTCGTGCTGGCACTGCTGGGCCTGGTGCCGGTGCTGCTGTTTCCTGGCGGGGGAACGGTCCTGGGCGTGGTCGTGGCACTCGCTGCTCTCCTGGGCCTGGACCTTGGCCTGGCCGCTTCCCCGCGGGCCATCATCGTCACGCGCGCCGAGCCCGGCAACGTGACGCTGCACGGCACGGCCGCTTCGGTCCTCACGCTGCGCAACAGTGGCCGGCGACGCCTCCGCGCCACTGTTCGGGACGCGTGGCAGCCGTCTGCCGGGGCTGTGAATCCGGTCCAGGACCTGGACATCCCCGCCCTGGAAAGCCGCCGGATGACCGTCCGGCTACAGCCGGTCCGGCGCGGCGACGTGGGCGCCAGGCACGTCACTGTGCGCTCCCATGGACCCCTTCGGCTCGCGGCACGCCAGCGCACGTTTGACTGTGCGGGCCTCCTGCGGGTCCTGCCGCCGTTCCATTCCCGCAGGCACCTCCCCTCGAAGCTCAGGAAACTCCGCGAACTCGACGGCAAGGCCGCCGTGCAGATCCGGGGTGCCGGCACCGAATTCGACTCGCTGCGTGACTACGTCCGCGGGGACGACGTCCGGTCCATCGACTGGCGCGCAACCGCCCGCCGGTCCGCCGTCGTCGTCCGCACCTGGCGACCGGAACGCGACCGTCGCGTGGTGATCATGCTGGATACATCCCGCACGTCTGCGGCGAGGATCGAGGATGAGCCACGGCTGGATACCGGCATCGAAGCGGCGCTCCTGCTGGCGGTCCTGGCCGAGCGTGGCGGTGACCGGGTGGACTTCCTGGCCTACGACCGACGTCCGCGGGCAAGGGCCGGTTCCGCCACCACCGGCAACCTCCTGGGGCAGCTGGTGCAAGCGATGGCGCCCCTCGAGGCGGAACTGATTGAGCTTGACTGGTCCAGCCTCCCCGGCCAGATCCGGGCGGTCTCCGCCCATCGGTCCCTGGTGGTGCTGCTGACCTCGTTGGACGGCGGGGCACCGGAGGAAGGGCTCATTCCCGTGGCCGCGCAGCTCGCGCAGCAGCACGTTGTGGTGGTGGCCGCCGTCCGTGATCCCATGCTGGGGCGGATGCTGCGGGAGCGTGAGAACGCCGCCGGCGTGTTCCGGGCGGCAGCGGCCGAACGCGTACTGCTGGAACGGGCGGCGGTCAGCGCCGAACTCCGGCACCACGGGGTGGAAGTGGTGGATGCGGAGCCACACCAGCTGCCGCCGCAGCTTGCCGACATGTACATCCGGCTCAAGGCGGCCGGTAGATTGTGAGTCGCTGCAGCGCCGCTGACGGCACCGTCCAGGAGGTCACCATGAACGTCCCTATTTACCGGCAGGCCCTGGGCGAGGACTTCCACCGGCTGCAGCCTGAGCTGCAGGAGTACTTTTCCCTGGCGCCCGGCTCGGGGCACTACGGCGTCGGGGAGGGTGTGTTCGACGTTGTGGGCTGCCGGCAGGCGTGGCTGCGGCCGCTGCTCAAGCTGACCTCCGGGGAGGAGGCGTTTTTCCCGGATTACGGGGAAGTCATCCCCTTCCGGATTGAAAACCATGCCCACCAGGATCCGTTCGGCCGCTCCAGCCTGACTGCCCGGCGGGAAATCCGTTTTCCCGGGCACGTGCGGATATTCCAGGACACCACCAGCCTCGTGGATTCCGACGGCGGCCCGCGGCTGGTGGACTACCTGGGCCGTTTCCGGCGCATGGTGACCGACCTCAAGCTCAGTGTGACGGCCGAGGGTAGGCTGCGCGGCGTTTCCGAAGCGTCGCGGCTGTTCCTGGGCCCCCTCCGCCTGCCGCTGCCGGCCATGGTGGATGCCAGGGCTTACGCCGAGCAGTGGTGGGACGGCGCCGCTGGCGAGCACGGACAGCACCGGATCCAGGTCAAGGTCATCCAGCCGCAGATCGGTCTGGTCCTGGTCTATGCGGGCAGGTTTGACTACCGACTGCGTCCCTACATCGGCGGCAGTTCGGCGCAGAGTTTCCTGCCCCGCTACGCCCAGCCGGACCGTTGGGAGAACCGGACGTAGAAGTCTTGCCCTTAGGTCCGCCCAGCGGTGGGCCGATCAGCCGTGTGCGCGCTGGTTCAGGCCGTCGGCCACCTGGGTGAGTCGGCCCAGCACTGCTGTGGCGGTGGCCGGCGTGTGGCCGGCCAGTCCCGCCGAGGGGGTGACCCGGATACTGTCCAGGGACGACGCCGGCAGCCCCAGCTCGTGCCATGGCCGCCAGACGGACTCTACGACGTCGGCCACCCTGGGCAGCGTGCCACGGCTGACGTCCAGCGCGCCGGCCCAGATCCGCTTGCCTGCCTCCACTGCCGTGGCCAACTGCTCCCACTGCCGTGTGGTCAGGGCCCTCAGCGGTACGGCCACGCCGTCGGCGCCGGCGGCAATGATCCGGCCGATGGGGGCCTCAATTTCAGGCACGGAGACAACGATTTCGGCGGCGCCCGCCTCACGGAGCGCCTCGATCACCACCTGCCAGGACTCGGTGACCTCCTGGCCTCCCACCGCCCGCAGCGTGCGGTAACCGCTCGACGTCGGAATGGTGCCGGCCAGCACGGCGGCGATATCAGGCTCGTCGACCTGGACCACCAGCCGCGCGCCCGGAACGGCGCTGGAAATCCGGGACAGGTAGCCGCCCACCCCTGCGGCCAGCGAGTCGGCAATGTCCCGGCGTGCGCCGTAATCGATCAGTGCCCGTTCGCCGTTGTGCAGGTGCAGCCCGGCGGCAAGACTCAGCGGTCCCAGCAGCTGGACCTTGAGTTCGGGGGCGCGGGTGTCCTCGGCGCCGGCAACGTCAGCCAGGACGTTGATGTCGGTGGACAGTGCCGACGCGGCCCGGCGGAAATCCTTGCCCGGACGGTCCACCAGCCGCCAGCCGTACGGCTGGACATCGACGGCCATCTCAACCAGGAGTGCGGCCGTCCGCCCCAGGGCGTCGGAACCGACTCCACGGTCCGGAAGCTCTGCCAGGAACGGCAGGTGCGGGCTTCCAAGCTCGCCGCGGATAATGCGGGCAGCCTCCACGGGGTCCTCCCCCGGCCAGGGCCCAAGCCCGGTGGCTGTTACTTCCACTCTGCAGCGGCCTGGTGGTCCTCGGCGATGGCTTCATGATGGCGGATGACCTCGCCGATGATGAAATTCAGGAACTTCTCCGCAAACGCGGGATCGAGGTGGGCATCCTCCGCCAGCCGCCGGAGACGGGCAATCTGGGCGGATTCCCGGCCCGGATCCCCCGCCGGGAGCCGGTGCGCTGCCTTGAGGAAGCCCACTTTCTGGGTGGCCTTGAACCGTTCGGCCAGGAGGTACACCAGGGTGGCATCGATGTTGTCGATGCTGGAGCGGATGGACAGCAGTTCCGCCATCACCGAGTTGTCCACGTGGCCTGCCAGCGAACTCGCGGCGGCATCGTAGGTATCGGTGTCGGTGTCGGGAACATCGTGGTTTTGCTGCGTCATGGTCCAAGTCTATGGGGCGGCCGCGGAAATCCTTCCGGTGTTAAGCGGCGGACGGACACCCCGCCTGGTGGGGCGGGATGTCCGTCTGATGGTTCCGCGACTGTGGGGTCGCCGGTAGTGCCTACTGGGCCAGCAGCGCCCGGTGCGCTTCCCGGCGTCGTGCCTGTTCGTCCGGATCAGGGACGGGCAGCGAGGCAATCAGCCGTTTGGTGTAGTCGTGCTGCGGCGCGCCCATCACCTGGCTGCCGATGCCCTGCTCCACCAGCTTGCCCTTGTACAGGACGCCCACCCACTGGGACAGGATGTCCACCACCGCGAGGTCGTGGCTGATGAACAGTGCCGCGAACCCGAACTCGGCCTGGATTTCCTTGAAGAGTTCCAGAACCTTTGCCTGGACAGAAACGTCCAAGGCCGACGTCGGCTCGTCAGCGATCAGCAGCCGCGGGTTCAGGATCAGTGCCCGCGCCAGCGACGCCCGCTGGCGCTGCCCGCCGGACAGCTCGTGCGGGTACCGCTGGGCGTACGACGCCGGCAGCTGCACTGATTCAAGCAGCTCAGCAACGCGTTTGCGCGCCTGCGCCGGGCTCGGGTTGGTGTGGATGATCATGGGCTCCGCTACGCAGTCGCCGATGGTCAGCTGGGGGTTGAAGGACGCAGCCGGATCCTGGAACACAAAGCCAATATCCTTCCGAAGGGGCTTGAACGTCCGCTCCTTGAGGTTCAGCATCTCGTAGCCGAGCACCTTCAGGCTGCCGCCCGTGGTCCGGTTCAGGCCCGCGATGGCCCGGCCGATTGTGGTTTTCCCTGATCCGGATTCGCCCACCAGTCCAAAGACTTCGCCCTGGGACACGGTGAAGCTGACCCCGTCCACGGCCTTGAAGGCCGGCGTTCCCAGCCTGCCGGGGTACTCGATGGTCAGGTTGGTTGCCTCCACCAGCACCGGCGAGCCCTGGTGGGCGCGTTCCAACAGGCCCTCCGACGCCGAGTTCCGGCCCAGGTGGGGCACGGCGGCCAGCAGCTTCTTGGTGTAGTCCTGCTTGGGTTCGGCGAACAGCACCCGCACCGGCGCTTCCTCCACCACATCACCCTGGTACATCACCACCACGCGGTCCGCGAGGTCGGCCACCACGCCCATGTTGTGCGTGATCAGCACGATCGATGTGCCGTACTTGTCCCGGAGGTCCCGGAGCAGCTCCAGGATTTCGGCCTGGACGGTGACATCCAGGGCTGTGGTGGGTTCATCGGCCACGATGAGTCCCGGGTTCAGGGCCAGCGCGGCGGCGATCACCACGCGCTGCTTCTGGCCGCCGGAGAACTGGTGCGGGTAGTAGTTGACCCGATGCTCCGGATCCGGGATCCCCACTTTCCGCAGCGCCTCAATGGCACGGGCCTTGGCGTCCTTGGCCGAGACCCGCTTCCCGCCGGGACCGCCGGCGTGGGCACGGATGCCCTCAGCAATCTGCCAGCCCACGGTGAACACGGGGTTCAGGGCCGTGGAGGGCTCCTGGAACACCATGGCCACATCGCGGCCGCGGATCTGCCTCAGCTTCGCGGCGCTGACGCTGATCACGTTGTTCCCGTTGATCAGGACGGCGCCCCCGCTGGTGGCGGTCTCAGGCAGCAGCCCGAGGATGGTTTTCGCAGTCACGGTCTTGCCGGAGCCGGATTCACCCACGATGGCCAGGACCTCGCCGGAGCGGACGTCCAGGCTCACATCCTTCACGGCGTAGACGTCTCCGCCGTCGGTGGCGAACGTGACTTTGAGGTGGTCGATCTCCAGGACCGGCTGCTCTGCCGGCCTGGACTGGTCAGACACCGGATCAATATTGATGGTCACAGTCCTCTCACATCCGCTGCGATGGCGGCGTTGGCGGCGGCGGTTGATGGTCCCGGGGCGCCCTTGGCGCCGGCAGCCTTGCGTCCGCGCAAGCGCGGATCGTTCAGGTCATTGATGCTTTCTCCTACGAGGGTCAGTCCAACCACCGTCAGGACGATTGCCAGGCCGGGGAACACGCCGGTCCACCAAATGCCTGAGGAGGCGTCGGACATCGCCTTGTTCAGATCAAAGCCCCATTCCGCCGCGGAGCTTGGCTCGATACCGAAACCGAGGAAGCCCAGGCCTGCCAGGGTGAGGATGGCTTCGGAGGCGTTGAGCGTAAAGATCAGCGGCAGGGTCCGGGTCGCGTTCGAAAAGATGTGCCTGCTGATAATCCTGGCGCTTGAGGCGCCAACAACCTGGGCGGATTCCACAAACGGTTCAGCCTTGAGCCGGATGGTTTCAGCGCGGATCACCCGGAAGTACTGCGGTACAAACACTGCCGTGATGGCAAAACCGCAGGCGAGGATTCCGCCCCAGAAGCCAGACTGTCCCTTATTGATGGCAATCGACATCACAATAGCAACGAGGAGTGTCGGGAAGGCGTAAATTGCGTCAGCAATCACCACCAGAACGCGGTCCAACCAGCCGCCGAAGTAGCCGCTCACCAGTCCGAGGAACACGCCCAGGAAGATGGACATCAGCACGGCAGCAACAATCACCGCCAAGGCTGTCTGCGATCCCCAGATCATTCGGGACAGGACATCGTAGCCACCCACTGTCGTTCCCAACAGATGCTTGCCACCGGGTTCGGCCTGCGCCGGGAACGAACCGGCGTCATCGGAAATCTGGGAATACCCGTACGGCGCCAGCAGAGGCGCAAAGATCGCAGCCACCACAAAAACTGTGCAAAGAACGACGCCGATAAGCAGCATAGTGCGTTGCAGGCCAACGCTTTGGCGGATGTGGGACGAGACCGGAAGCCGGTCCAGCAAGGACTTCTTTTTCGGTTCCAAAACTGTGGTACCCATCAGTACCTCACTCGCGGATCAATCAGGGCGGCGGCAATATCCACCGCGAAATTGGTGATCGCCACAATGACGGCCAGCAGCATCACGATGCCCTGGACAGCCACAAAGTCACGCGCGGTAAGGTACTGCGCCAGCTGATAGCCGAGGCCCTTCCACTCGAAGGTGGTTTCGGTCAGCACCGCACCGCCGAGCAGCAGGGCAATCTGCAAGCCCATCACCGTGATGATGGGGATCAGCGCAGGCTTGTAGGCATGCTTGGTCACCAGGCGGTATTCACTGACACCTCGGGAGCGGCCTGCCTCAACATAGTCCCTGCCCAGCGTGCCGATCACGTTGGTGCGGACCAGTCGGAGGAAGACGCCCGCGGTCAATAGGCCCAGCGCGACGGCCGGCAGGACTGCGTGGTGGACGATGTCGCCGAAGGCTGCCAGGTTGCCGCTGCGAAGGGCGTCCAGCCAGTAGACGCCGGTGGGCGCTGCCAGCCGGCCCATCGCCAGTTCCGTTGTGGTGGATGCACGGCCGGCCACGGGGAACCAACCCAGTCCCACAGAAAATGTCAGCTTCAGCAGCAGGCCGGCAAAGAAGACAGGGGTGGCATAGCAAAGGATGGCGAACATGCGCAGGACAGCGTCCGGAACCTTGTCGCGTTTGTGGGCGGCGAACATACCCAGCGGTATTCCCACGAGCAACGCCACTATCACGGCGTTGATGCTCAGTTCCAGGGTGGCTGCACCAAATTTCGCGAGCATCTCGATGACGGGCCGGCCATCTGAAATAGTCCGGCCGAAGTTTCCGGTGGCGATGTGGCCAAGGTACTCGATGTATTGGATGAACAGGTTCCGGTCATAGCCGGCCTGGTGAACCAAGGCGTCGATTTGTTCCTGCGGGAGGCGTCCGCCCTGGGCTGCGGTAATGGGATCGCCGGTGATCCGCATGAGGAAGAAAACGAGGGTGACGAGGATGAAGATCGTCGGGAAGATCAGCAGGAAGCGAATCAGGATATACCTCCCGAGGCCACCTCCCGCGGATTTGGATATGGGGGCCGCCACCGTTGGCGGCGGCGCATCTATCAAAGTGGCCATGCTGAACCTGCTTGGTCTGGAAATCGAAAATGTGGAGCTAACGCGTAGGAGGCAGGACCGGCCGGCCCCACCCCCTACGCAGGTATTTAGCTGTTACTTGGAAACGGTGCCGAGCCGGAACTTGAACGACGCATCAAGTGTCGAATCCACGCCCTTCACCTTGGTCCCCGAAACAGCCACCTGGGCCCCTTGCAGCAACGGCAGGGTGGAGATGTCCTTGGCCAGCAGGTTCTGGACCTCCTGTATGGTCTTCTCACGCTCTGCCTTATCAGCTGTCACAAGCTGCTTGGCGATCAGCGTTTCGACCTCGCTGTTGGAGTAGTGGTTGTTCATGAAGCCACCGCGCACAAAGAAGGGTGTCAGGTAGTTGTCCGCGTCGCTGAAGTCCGGGAACCATCCCAGCTGGAAGACGGGGTAGCTGTCTTTCTTCGACGCCGAGTTATACGTGACCCACTCAGTGGACTGAAGGTCCACGGTGAACAGACCGCTCTTCTCCAACTGGTCCTTGACCATGGCGTATTCGTCACCGGATGACTTGCCATAGTGGTCAGGGTTGTACTGCAGTTTGATCGTCACCGGGCCGGTGATGCCGGCGTCGGACATGACCTTCTTGGCCTTGTCCAGGCTGGGTTTGCCGGAGCCATCCCCGTACGCCTGCTTGAAGGATTCGTTGGCGCCCACGAAACCGGACGGGACGTTGGACCACATCGGCAGGTAGGTGCCCTTGTAGACCTGGTCCGAAATGGCCTGGCGGTCGATCAGGTTGGCAGCGGCCTGGCGGACGGCCAGCGCCTTCTTCGGGTCAGCTTCGGGAGCTTTGGCCCCGTACGGCATGGTGTCGAAGTTGAAGACGATGTACCGCATCTCGCCGCCGGGTCCGACATGGACCGTGACGCTGGAGTCCTTCTTGAGGTCATCGATGTCCGTCGCGCTCAGGCTGCGGTTGGCAACATCGATCTGCCCGCCTTTGACCTCCAACTTCATGTTGGTCTGGTCGGTGTAGTACTTGATGGTGGCCCCTGCGTTGGCGGGCTTGCCAAGCACTCCCTTGTAGTCCGGCCAAGCCTTCAGGCTGACCAACGTGTTCTTGTTGTAGGAGTCGATGATGTACTGGCCGTGGAAGGCGTTGGCTTTGACAATGTCCTCGTCGCTGAGGAGCTTGTCTGCCGGGAAAACTTCGTCGTCAACGATCGGGGCGGCCGGGCTGGTCAGAATCTGCGGGAACGTCTGGTCGTTGGCATTCTTCAGTGTGAAAACCACGGTGCTGGCATCAGGTGTGGCGATGGAATCGATGTTGGACAACAACGAAGCCGGACCGTTGGGATCGTTGATGGCAGTCTGGCGATCAAAGGAGAACTTGACGTCTTTGGAATCCAGCACGTGCCCGTTGGCCCATTTGAGGTCACTCTTGAGTTTGACGGTGAATTCGGTGGGCTTGGTGAAGGAGGACGATTCGGCCAGGTCCGGCACGGGGTCGGCACCACCGGGCTTGGAGTTCAACAAGAAGGAGTAGATCTGGTTCATCACCATGAACGAACCGTTGTCGTACGAGCCCGCGGGGTCCAGTGCGGTGACCTTGTCTGTGGTGCCGTACGCAATGACGCTGCTGGCATTCTCCGATGCTGTGCTTCCACCGCCGCCGCCACCCGAGGGGCCCGTGCAGGCCGTCAATGCGAAGGCGGAAACGCCTGCGAGCGCAATTGCGCTGCGCAAGGCTTTTGTGCTCTTGGTCATCTGTGAACTTTCTGTTCGATGAGTACGCGCTCGCCGCCCGCAAATGGGTGTCTTGGCTTGAGCGGGCAGCGCGCTGTCCTGATGCCTAGATTCAACCAGACGCCGGACTCATCAACCGGCTTTTTTGTGAGTTGAGACACAAAATTTACCTGACCAGGGTAAATTTGCTCCGCCTCAGAGCTCCGCGCGCTGCAACGACCGGGCAGCGTCGATGGTTGCCTGGCCCAGGACGCGGCTGCCCTGGTAGAGGACCACTGTCTGGCCGGGTGCCACACCGCGCAGCGGATCGGTCAACGTGACCAGCAGCTGGGGTGCACCATCGCCGGGCAGCATTCTCGCAGTTGCCGGCACGGGGTCCCCGTGGGCGCGGACCTGGGCATGGCAGTCAAACTCGGCGCCCGTTTCGATTTCCGCGATGGGCAGGCCGGCCCACGAGACCTTGATGCCGCGGATCTCGTCAATGGCCAGCAGCGCCTGGGGCCCCACCACTACCTTGTTTTCCTTGGGCCGGATCTCCAGGACGAACCTGGGCTTGCCGTCCGCTGCGGGTGTGCCGAGCTTCAGGCCGCGGCGCTGTCCCACGGTGAACGCGTTGGCTCCCGGGTGCTCCCCCACCTTCGTACCGGTCTCGTCCACAATGTCGCCGGTGGTCATGTCAATCTTTTCGGCGAGCCAGCCGGCGGTGTCGCCGTCGGGAATGAAACAGATGTCGTGGCTGTCGGGCTTGTTGGCCACTGACAGTCCACGGCGCTCGGCCTCGGCCCGCACCTCAGCTTTGGAGGGCGTGTCAGCCAGCGGGAACATGGAGTGCTTGAGCTGCTCGTGCGTCAGGACACCCAGGACGTAGCTCTGGTCCTTGGCCCAGTCCGCGGCCCGGTGAAGTTCGGGGTTGCCGTCGGCGTCCTTGATGACCTTGGCGTAATGCCCGGTGCAGACGGCGTCAAAGCCCAGGGCGATGGCCTTCTCCAGCAGGGCGGCAAACTTAATCCGCTCGTTGCAGCGCATGCAGGGATTGGGGGTCCGCCCGGCAGCATACTCATCGATGAAGTCCTGGACCACGTCTTCCTTGAAGCGCTCCGAGAAATCCCAGACGTAATACGGAATGCCCAGCACATCGCAGGCACGCCACGCATCGCGCGAGTCCTCGATGGTGCAGCAGCCGCGGCTGCCCGTCCGCAGGGTGCCGGGCATCCTGGACAGCGCAAGGTGGACGCCGACGACGTCGTGCCCGGCTTCAACGGCACGTGCTGCGGCAACGGCGGAGTCGACTCCACCGCTCATGGCTGCTAGAACTCGCATGCTGGCTTTCTTTAGGGTTCGGGGGATGCCGGCAGAGGGCGGCTGCCGTTCAACCGGCGGCCGCAGGAATAGCACAATGCCTGCCGCACCAGTCTATCGCCACGCCGAATCCTCCCCAAAAGACCCTTGACCCAGCGGGCCTTCACTTCTAAAGTCAGAATTAACGGTTTTAGACTTCGAGCACACCGGCGGGAATCGGGCGGACATGGCTGAGGACATTGCTACTGCGGGGGACATTGTGATTGCCGGCGGCGGCCTGGCCGGGGCCACCGCCGCCAAGACGCTGCGGGCGGAAGGGTTCAAAGGCCGGGTCACGATCATCGGCGCAGAGCACCATCCTCCCTACCTGCGGCCGCCGCTGTCCAAGGAGTATCTGCTGGGCAAGGCCGCCGAGGACGCCGTCCCGGTGGTGCCGCCAGGCTGGTACGCGGAGAACGACGTCGGCCTTCGCCTGGGTGCCCGCGTCACGGGCATCCGGCCGGACGCCAGGACGGTGGAGCTGGACGACGGCAGCACGCTGGCTTACGGTTCCCTGCTGCTCGCCACCGGGGCGGCGCCCCGCACCCTCCGCCTGCCCGGAAGCGACCTGGCCGGCGTCTCCACCTTCCGCACCCTGGACGACAGCCGTCGGTTGCGCAGCAGCCTGGCGGCAGGCGGCAGGAACGTGGTGATGGTCGGCTCCGGCTGGATCGGCATGGAACTGGCTGCGGCTGCCGCCACGTACGGCAACAACGTCACGCTCCTCGGACTGGAAGAGATCCCCTTGGCCGGGGCCATCGGCCCTGAGCTCGGGCGGTTCTTCCGCCGACTCCACGAAGCCAACGGCGTGAGCTTCCGGCTTCCCGCCTCGGCACGGGAAATCACCGGCCTCGGCGGCGCTGTCACCGGGGTGGTCACCGATTCCGGAGAGGCGCTCCCTGCGGACATCGTGGTCATCGCCGTCGGCGTGGTTCCCGAGACGGGCATCGCGCAGGCGGCTGGCCTGGCCCTGGACAACGGGATCCTCACGGACGCGTCCCTGCGGACCAGCGCGCCCGGCATTTTTGCCGCCGGCGACGTCGCCAACGCCCTGCACCGCTTCACCGGCCAGCACCACCGCAGCGAGCACTGGTCCAATGCCCTGAACGGCGGAAAGGTGGCCGCCAGGGCCATGCTCGGCCAGGATGCAGTACTGGGCACCATCCCCTACTTCTACACCGATCAGTACGACGTCAGCATGGAATACTCGGGCTTCCCTGCCCTGGCGGCGGGCGCTGAGCCGGTGATCCGGGGGTCACTGGAGGGCAAGGAGTTCATCGCGTTCTGGCAGCAGGATTCCAGGGTGGTGGCCGGGATGAGCGTCAACTGGCCGCGGAAGCCACAGCCTGGCGCGCAGAAGACCATCAAGGCCCTTATCTCGGCCAGGACCCGAGTCACAGCGGAGCGCCTGGCCGACAACTCCGTTGGGCTCGATCAGCTCCTGCCGGAGGACGCCTGACGCGCTACCGTTCCCGCAGTCTGGATCGAGGATTCATGCCCGGCCATCCCTGCCTGGCGGGCGCGTTGGTACGCGCCGGGGAGGGCTGCCAGCAAGGCATCCACGTCCGCGTCGGTTGAGGTATGTCCCAGCGTGAAGCGCTGGGCGCCGCGGGCTGTCTCCTCGTCCAGCCCCATGGCCAGCAGCACGTGGGACGGGCGCGGGACACCGGCCGTGCAGGCGGATCCCGTGGAGGATTCCACCCCCACCAGGTCCAGCAGGAACAGCAGCGAATCACCTTCGCAGCCAGGGAACGTGAAATGCGCGTTGCCGGGCAGGCGACCCTCCCCCGGGGCGCCGCGGAGTGCAGCTTCGGGCACGCGCTGCAGGACGCCGTCGATGAGCCTGTCCCGCAGGGCCGCGATCCTCGCGGACTCGGCGGCAAGCCGTGCGGTGGCGGCCTCGGCGGCAGCAGCGAAGGCGGCGATGGACGCAGTGTCCAGCGTCCCGGAGCGCACGTCGCGCTCCTGGCCGCCGCCGTGCTGCACCGGAGTCAGCTTGACGGCCCGCCCCAGCAGGAGGGCGCCGACTCCCACCGGTCCGCCGATCTTGTGCCCGGAAACGGACATCGCGTCCAGCCCGGAGGCCTTGAAATCAACGGGCAGCGAGCCGAAGGCCTGCACGGCATCCGAATGGACCGGCACTCCGGCGGCGTGCGCCAGCTGCACAATCCTGTGCACCGGCTGGATGGTGCCCACTTCATTGTTGGCCCACATGACCGTCACGAGCGCAATGGTCCCGGGGTCCCGGGCCAGCTCGGCGGCGAGGACGTCCAGGTCCACCACACCCTGGCTGTCCACGGGAAGCCACGTGACAATGGCACCCTCGTGCCGCTCCAGCCATTCCACGGTGTCCAGCACGGCATGATGCTCGACGGCGGAGCAGAGGATGCGGCGCCGTGCCGGGTCTTCGCCGGAACGGGCCCAGTACAGGCCCTTCACGGCAAGGTTGTCCGACTCGGTGCCCCCGGACGTAAAGATGACCTCGGAGGGATGGGCGCCGGCCGCCGTCGCGATGGCTTCCCTGGCGTCCTCCACGGAGCGGCGGGCACGCCGGCCCGAGCCGTGCAGGGACGAAGGATTGCCAGTGCGGGCAAGTTCCCGGGTCAGGGCTGCCAGCGCCTCGGCGGAAAGTGGCGTGGTGGCTGCATGATCGAGGTAGACGGGCACGCCTCAATTCTAGCGGTGCCCCGGGCGGCACACCCGCGGCCCCGGCCCATCAGGTGTCAGGGCGGGGTGATCCTGGCGCAGCACTGGCCAGGCTCGCTGTTCGGCGCTATGCGTTCCTCCGGCTCCCCGCACGCCGCAGCCGCGCCCTGCAGAAATGCTCCGTTCATGGCGCAGACCACTTCCGGGTGCCCGTCCGAGAGGCGATGGAACGGGCAGTTCACCAGCACAAAGCCGCCCGCGCCGTCAGGCCTGGGCTCGTAGCCCTCCCCCGTCATGAAGTCCGTCAGGCTTGCGGCGCCGGCGGCCAGCGCCTGGCCCTTGCCGTACGACGCGGCCAGCAGGGAGTTGCCCACGGCTCCGCCGGTCGCTGTGGAGTGCTCGATCGCTGCGACCAGCAGCTCAGCCGCGAGGTCATAGTTGCGGTCCGGCACGGAAACACCGACTTCACTCGTTGATTGCCGGTACATCTTGGCCGGCCGCCCGGAGCCAGGACCTGACTTCCCGGCAGCCTTGTGGAATTCCACCGCCAGGAGTCCGTCCTGGACCAGCCTGTCAAGGTGGAAGGACGCCGTGCTTCTTGGCAGGCCGAGGGCCAGCGCAGCCTCATCGCGCCCGACTGCGGCCTCGGAAGCGGCAACCAGTTCAAAAAGCTGCCGGCGCTTGTCGTCGCCCAAGGAAGCCACGGCCGCCATGCGGCGGCCCCACGGAAGTCTGCGCACCCTGTACCCCTAACTCTAAAAACAACATCCATTGCTTAATGGTGCTAATCTTTCTAAAATAATCATACCTACTTTTAGAAGGAGTCCACCATGACAACCAACGCGAAAATCACCGCAGGCAGTCGGCTACAGGCTATGGCACCGGACAGGCAGGCCTTCTTCCTGCTGCGCACCGTATTCACCGTCGCACCGATTCTCTTCGGGCTGGACAAGTTCACCAACATCCTGACCGACTGGACCATCTACCTCGCGCCGGTTGCCACCTCCGTGGTGCCGGTGTCGGCGCAGACCTTTATGTACATCGTCGGCGTCGTGGAGATCGCCGCCGGCATTGCAGTGGCCGTCCGGCCCCGGTTCGGTTCCCTGCTGGTCGCCGTCTGGCTGCTGGGCATCATCATCAACCTGCTGGTCCTGGGCAGCTTCTACGACGTTGCCTTACGGGACTTCGGCCTGCTCGTGGGCGCGCTGGCCCTGAACCGGCTTTCCCCCGCCGGGTCCTGGCGCAGGCACGGTAAGTAACCGACACAGCTAGTTCGACGGCGGAACCACACTGAGGCGTTCTGCGACGTCGGCCCGGGCGGCTGCCAGAGTGGCATCGTCCGGGCAGGCCACCGAAATGTAGACCGACGATGCCGCGGCGCCGAACACCCGGGCCATAACAGCGGTGGCCCTGACGCCCGCTTGGCCGGGTTTCTCCAGCGCCAGCACCTCAGCCGACGGCCCCGGCTTGCCAACCTCACCGCCCCACCGCAGCGTCGCTGTCTTCAGATAGCCGGGCAGGATGGTCGGATCCAGGTACGTGAAGAGGCCAGCAGTCGACTCCTTGTCGTCCTGAAGCGCCAGCGGGGCCTGGTTTGTGCGGACCTTGGCCGCCACCAGACAGCCGTCGGACTTCACGAATTGACTCTCGCCGGCCACGTTCTCCTTGACCTGCTGCCAGCCGGGTGCATCCTTGAGTCCGTCCGAGATCCCCACGGGGACCCCGGCGGCCAGGGAACCGCCAGCGGAGAACGGCATGTCCTTTGCGGCAACCGCTTCTGCGTCATGGCCCGGGGTGATGGTAGGGGTGGCCAGGGCGGTGACGGTTGGCTCCACTTTCGGGGCGGCCGGATCGGGAACGTCAACACTGCAGCCTCCCAGTGCTGTCACGCCGAGCAGCGCCCCCGCCACGAGTACAGCCGCCTGCGCCTTCACGTCCACCCCAATATGTTCGCCCGGACGGCCCGCCTGCCGTCATCCTTAAAGAGTCTAGACGCCGGGCCGCGGGAACCACTGGGGCGTGCGCAGACGTTGTGTGGGCAGGCCGTAAACTGGGGCCCACCGGGCTGCATGCCGTGGACTGGCCAGCGAAGAAAAAGGATGAGTGCTTGACCGAGAGCAGCAACTCCTACTACGAGGTGCTCCGCGTCGCCGTGACGGCCACCGACAAGGAGATCAAGGTGGCCTACCGCCGGGCCGCGAGAAAGGCCCATCCTGACCATGGCGGGGACGCCGCCGCTTTCCGGCAGGTGACGGCAGCATACGAAACCCTGATAGACCCGACGCGCCGGAAGGCCTACGACCGCTCATATGCGGCAGGAACGTCCCGCAACACCGACGATTCCGCCGCGGGGCCGCACTTTGATGCGCCGGCGGCGGGCAGCCATGCCTCTGCCACCGTGCACCGGACCACCACGCCCCGGAACACCGCGGGTGACCCGCCCCTGTACGTCCCGCCCTACGATGCGGCGGCCTTCGAGGCGTCCGGCATGGTGCCGCTCATCCCGTTCGCCCAGGCCAGCCAGCAGGTCCACGGGATGCCGCGCAAACGGGGTATTTTTGGCGCCGAAGCCCGAATCCAGCGCGAACTGCGCACGGTGCAGCTCATCACCCGCCAGGTTCTGCCCGCCATTCCTGCGGCCCGGCTGGTCAACGGCCTGCAGTCCCCGGCCGATAACAGCCACATCGACCACGCACTCCTGTCCGGCTACCGGCTGGCGCTGATCGGTTCCATGCTGCTGCCAAAGGGCGCCTACGCCTGGGACGGGCAAACCCTGAGGCACGGCGGACGTTCCATCGCGCCGCCGCAACTGGCCCACGTTGTCCGGGCCATGCAGGATATCTTCCCGGAACTGAACGTCACCGGCTGGACAGTCATCCACAGCGCCGACGGCAACCTCCACGAACCCGTCATCGACCGCCACCGGCGAACAGCCGGCACCTCCGAAACCATCCAGGTGGTGAACGCGGCGGGCCTGGTCCGCGGCCTCAAGCACTTCCTCTCCTCCGGCCCCACACCCAACACCGTTAATGTGTCCGTGCTGGCCAGGCTGCTTCGCGGCATGCACTGAACTGAGGCATGAGCTTAGCTGCATGCACCGGGTTCGTGCACTGAACCGTTGACCGGATTGGTTGACTAGGATTGGACCGTGTTCCGAATCCTCTTCCATGCCCCCGAAATCCCCGGCAACACCGGCAATGCGATCAGGCTGGCAGCCATAACCGGCGCCCAACTGCACCTGGTGGAACCCCTCGGCTTTGATTTCTCCGATGCCAAGCTCCGGCGCGCCGGCCTGGACTACCACGACCTCGCCGTCGTCACCGTCCACAAAAGCATCGAGGACGCCTGGCGCGAGCTGCAGCCGGAGCGTGTGTACGCCTTCACCTCGGACGGGACCGCCAGCTATGCGGACATCGCCTACCGCCCCGGGGACGTCCTGATGTTCGGCCAGGAATCAGTGGGCCTGCCTGAACACCTCAAGAGCGATCCGCATGTCACGGCCACCGTGCGGCTTCCCATGCTGCCGTCCCTCCGTTCGCTGAACCTGGCCAACGCGGCGTCCATTGCTGTCTACGAGGCCTGGCGCCAGCAGGGATTTTCCGGCGCCCAGATTTGAGCGCCCGTTCCGGACGCCCGCGGCCCATCCGGACGGCTGCCGGCACCGAATCACTCCTGACAGCAATTCCAGGGCGAGGAAGGAGCGGCAGGTGACACGGCTAGCGACGAGGCGGGCGGCCCCGTCGGCTCTCCCCTTTCCTCGGGACAGCACCGGCCGCGATGCCCAGGTTTCACCGCCGGGCGACTTATGCTGGGTAGTGATGGAAACTCCCAACGCGCCAAACTCCGAGGCCCGGGCCGCAGTCACTGACTCACCGGCGGATCTCAGCAAGCGCTTGGCCGGGCTGCTCGCCCGCATAGCCGGCGGCGACCAGGCCGCGTTTGCCGAGTTCTACCAATTGACATCGCGCAGGGTGTTCGGCATGGCGCGGCGGGTGCTCATCGATCCCGAACTCAGCGAAGACGCCACGCAGGAGGTTTTCCTCCAGGTCTGGCAGAACGCCGCGAAGTTCAACCCGGAAGCAGGCAGTCCGCTCTCGTGGCTGATGACCATTTCGCACCGCCGGGCCGTGGACAAGGTCCGTTCCTCGCAGTCGGCCACCGACCGAGAGGCCAAATACGGCGCCAGCAGCCAGGACGTGGACCACGACTCCGTCTCCGCCGAGGTGGACAGCAGGCTCGAGGCCGAGGCGGTGGTCCGGTGCCTGGAAACACTGACCGAAACACAACAGGAATCGGTACGGCTGGCCTACTACGGCGGCCTCACTTACCGCGAAGTCGCGGAAAAGCTAAACGCAGCAGTACCCACCATCAAGTCCCGCATCCGCGACGGACTGATCCGCTTGAAGACTTGTCTGGGGGTGAGTTGAGATGACAGAAATGAATAGTCAGGGAGGCACCCGCCGTCCCGGCTCGTTCGGAACTGAGATCGCCGCCGACCTGGAATCCGGGCGGGCCGTGGATCTCGCCGAGCTCTATGCCCTGGACGCGATCAGCGATGCTGAACGCGCCGCCATTGACCGCTACATCTCCGCCGCGCCCGACGCCGAGCGCAGCGCTTTCCTTGAGCGTGTCCGCCAGGCCAGGGAGACCCTCGCGGCGTCCTTTACGGCTGAGGCGGAACCTCCCGCGGATCTTTTCGCACGAATCGTGTCCCAGTTGCCGTCCCTCGCGCAGCTGCCTGCCGATGGGCCCACCGAAGTCATTGCTGCGCCTGCCGCACAGTCGCCGGCAGAGGCGCTGGATGAACTCGCCGCGGCCAGGGTCCGCCGGGAAGAACGACGCCGGCCTGCCGGCGCCCGCCGCTGGCTCACCGCAGTCGCAGCTGCCGCCGTGATCGCCCTCGGTGGCGTGGGCGTGGGCGCCTACATCACGGACCAGAACGATCCCCTGAACCAGGTGGTCCGGGCCGCCGACGTCCGCGAAGCCTCCGTACCTGTCTCCGCCGGCGGCACCGCCACAGTGCTGATTTCGTCGTCGAAGGATGCCGTGGTGGTCAAGATGAACGGTGTACCCGCACCGCCGGCCGGCAAGGTCTACCAGATGTGGCTGATCCCGAAGGACGGCTCGGCACCGGTTTCCCAGGGCCTGATGGACGAAGCAGCCCTGTCAAAGCCTGCCGTGGTGAAGGGCATTGCGTCCGCCGCAGCGCTCGGCATCACCGTGGAGCCCGTGGGCGGTTCGGCTACCCCGACGTTCCCCACTGTGGCTGCCGCACCGCTGGGCGCCTGAGCCCGGGGGCGGCTGCGCCAGAGGCCAGCCGCCCCATCACCGGACGTCCTAGAAGCCGGCGATCGTCCCCGGGCCGTTGACGGCGACCACGTGGAAGGCTTCGGCGCTGCGGCCCTCAGCAAAGCCCGCACGTCGTGCGTTCATGTGCAGGCCGTTCCGCACCGCCGCTTCCATGGCCGCGACGTCGGGATGCTGGCTCACGTGCACGTGGATCGCGTCGAGCTTGGCGTCCACGTGGTCGGTGACATCCTCAAAGTGGTTCTCCCGCTCTTCGGGCCCGGCATAGAGCCACAGCCACGGCAGCTTGTACGCCGCGAGGCCTGCCTCGGCCAGCTCCGGATAGGCGAACGGGTTTTCGACCGCAGGGTATACAGCCCGGGTCACGGCCTCCCCCACGGCAAGGTGGTCCGGGTGGCTCTTCTGGAGGCGGTTCCAGTTCCGTTCCGGATGCATGGCGAGCACGACGTCGGGACGGACTTCCCGGATCAGCTTCACCACACCTTTCATCACCTCGTGCGTCGGTTCCAGGTAGCCGTCGCGCTCATGGAGGTAGTGGATGTCGGTCACGCCCACGAGTTCGGCTGCCCGGCGCTGCTCGGCCGCCCTGAGGGCGATGATCTCGGCCCGCTGCGCCGGGTCGAAGCCGCCCGCGTCGCCGTCGGTCATGATGCAGTAGCTGACGTGGATTCCCGCGGCCGTCCAGGCGGCGATGGTGCCGGCCGCACCGAAGTCGATGTCGTCCGGATGGGCGGCGAAACAGAGTACCCGCCCAATCCGGTGTATGTCCGGGTTGAACGGGCTCTGTGCTGAGGCAGCGGAGTGCGTCAAGGTCAGCCTTTTCGCTTCTTGATTTCTTCGGTGGCCTGCGGAAGGACGTCGAAGAGGTCCCCGATGATGCCAAAATCGGCGATTTCGAAGATCGGCGACTCGGCGTCTTTGTTCACGGCCACGATGACCTTGGCTGTCTGCATCCCGGCTTTCTGCTGGATGGCACCGGAAATGCCGGCAGAGATGTAGAGCTGGGGCGACACGGTCTTGCCGGTCTGGCCCACCTGGGCGTCGTGGCTGATCCAGCCGGCGTCCGTGGCTGCACGGGAGGCTCCGACGGCAGCACCGAGGGCGTCCGCAAGCTGCTCAACGGGGCCGAAGTCGCCGTCCACTCCGCGTCCGCCGGCCACCACGATGCGGGCGTCCGACAGATCCGGGCGGCCGCTGGCGGCCTTCTGTTCGCGGGCGGTGATACGGGCTGCCGTGGCCGTGCCGTCCGCCGGCACTTCGACGGTGGACGTCTCCGGGGCGGAAGCCACGGATGCCGGCTCCGGCGTGACGTTGTTGGCCTTCACCGTCAGCACGGATACCGCCGTGGTGGCCCTGGCAGAGGTGGTGTAAGAACCGGCGAGGACCGACTTGTGGGCTGTACCGTCGGCGTCGACCGCCACAACGTCGGTGATGACGCCGGCGTTGAGCCGGATGCCGAGCCGCGCCGCGATCTCTTTGCCTTCGGGCGAGTTGTCCAGGAGGACCGTGCCGGCGCCGGCGGCACCCGCGGCGGCCGCGAGATAGGCTGCCTTCGCCGAGACAAGGTAGTCATCCAGGTCCTGGGCGGAGGGCCGGAAAACGGCGGTGACGCCGTATTCGGCGAGCGTGGCCGAAACATCCTGATGCAGATCGCCGTTCACGGCAACAGCGGTCTCTCCCAGGGAACGTCCCAGGGTGAGCAGTTCGAGGGTGCTCTTCTTCAGGGCGTGGCCGGGGTTGTCAATGAATACGAGTACGTTTGCCATGTCTGTGATCCCTCTTAGAGCAGCTTCTGGGCGGCCAGGAAGTCGACGAGCTTGATGCCGGCGTCGCCTTCGTCGGTGATGATGGTTCCGGCGGTGCGCGGCGGGCGTTCCTCGGCAGCGGTCACTGTGGTCCACGATCCGGTGTGGCCCACGTGCGCGGGATCGACTCCGATGTCGGCCAGCGACAGCGTGGTGATGCTCTTGCGCTTGGCCGCGATGATGCCCTTGAAGTTGGGGTAGCGCGGCTCGTTGATCTGGTCCGTCACGGAGACCACTGCAGGCAGCGAAGCTTCGACGGTCTCAGAGTAGGTGTCGGCGTCGCGGCGCGCGGTCAGCCGGCCGCCGTCGACCGTCAGCGAGGACGCGAAGGTGACCTGCGGCAGACCGAGGCGCTCGGCGAGCTGGGCCGGGACCAGGGACGTTTCGCCGTCGGTGGACGCCATGCCCGTGAGGACAAGGTCCACCGGAGCGCCGGTGCCAAGATGGCGGATGGCGGCCGCGAGGGCGAGCGAAGTGGCGGCGGCGTCTGAGCCGGCCAGGGCACTGTCCGTGAGGTGCACACCTTCGGTGGCGCCCATCTGGAGTGACTTCTTCACCGCGTTCACGGCACCGGACGCGCCCATGCTCAGCGCAATGACCTGGTTGCCGGCCTTGGCGCCACCGCGGGCCTCAGCCAGCTGCAAAGCCGCCTCCAGCGCGTATTCGTCCAGCTCGGAAAGGATGCTTTCGTTACGGTCCGTGGTGTAGCCCTCGCCGGTGAGGTGTCGGTCGAACTGTGCGTCCGGTACATGCTTGACCAGGACGATGATTTTCAATGTCTCTTCCACTGTGTTTACAGCAGCCTTCCATGCTTGTGGACAGCCAGCCGGATGGGGTCATGGCCTCGGAACGCCCGGGGTACGGGTAGATCCTAGCTAACCATATAGCCGTCCCCCGTTGCCGTCCCGTTAACGCCTGTGTCACGGCGCTGCCCGGGCGCACGGGAACGCGGACGACGGCGGCGGCGGTCACCTGTGGTGACCTCCGCCGTCGTCGTTGATTGTTTGCCGTGCGCTCTGCTGTTCAGGCCTACTGGTCCGCCGCGGTGCCGAGCGTGACGTCCAGCGTCTGCTCCTGGCCGTTGCGCAGGACGGTGAGCTTGACGGTGGAGCCGCCGGCCTGCTCACGGACGGCCGCTGTGAGCTGGTTAGGCTCGCTGATGACCAGGTCGTTGAACTTGATCACCACATCGCCCACCTTGATACCGGCCTTTGCGGCAGCTGAATTCGGCTCTACCGTTGCCACGTCGGCACCTACGGAGAAGCCCGAGGACGAGCTGCTGGACGACTTTTCCTTGACGCTGACACCCAACTGGCCGTGGGACGCCTTGCCAGTATCAATGATCTCCTGTGCCACCCGTTTTGCGTGGTTGATGGGGATGCTGAAGCCCACTCCGATGTTGCCGCTCGACGCGGAATCGGAGCCTGCGGACGCGATGGCCACGTTGACGCCGATGATCTCGCCCTTGGTGTTGACCAGGGCACCACCGGAGTTGCCGGGGTTGATGGCGGCATCCGTCTGGATCACGTTGATTGAGATGGAACCCTGGTTGGCGGTGCTTTGGCCCTGGCCACCGTTTGGCGGGGCGAACTGGAAGCCCTGATCGCCGCCCTGGGAAGTGTCGCCTTCCTTCGGTGCCGCCGAGGACGCAACACTGATGGTCCGGTTCAGGGTTGAGACGATGCCGTCAGTGACTGTTCCGGTCAGGCCAAGCGGGGAGCCGATGGCTATGGCCGTATCGCCGACGTTGAGCTTGCCGGAATCGCCGAGGGTCGCAGGAGTGAGTCCCGATGCGTCGTCCACCTTGATGACTGCCAGGTCAGAGAGGGGATCCGTGCCCACGAGCGTGGCCTTGAGGACCTTGCCCTTGCTGGTACGGACTTCCAGGGCTGCGTTGGCGCTTTGGCCATCCAGGGTCACCACATGGGTGTTGGTAAGGATGTGCCCCGCGTCGTCCAGGATGATGCCTGAGCCGGTACCGCCTGAACTTCCGCTCGTCGCGCTGATGGTCACCACGCTGGGGGAAGCCTTCAGTGCTGCCGCCGTAATGGCGTTGACGTCGTCCTTGTTGTTCACGATGACAGTGTCAGTCTGGCTGCTGCTCGCCGCCGACGGGGAGCCGTTGTTGAAGAGGCTGCCCGAACCGACAGTGGCAACGCCGCCACCCACGAGGCCGGCGGCCAGGATGCTGGCCACCAGGGTGCCGACGCCGAAGGAGGCTTTCCTGCGGGGCGCGTCGGCCGGGTTCGGGGCAGCGTTGTACTGGCCCGGGGAGTACTGGCCTGTTCCGTACTGACCTGTTCCGTACTGACCAGTTCCGTACTGACCAGGGTTGTGCTGACCTGGATTGTGCTGACCCGCAGAGCCGCCGGGAGCTGCCGAATGCGCCCCGTGCTGGGCGTACTCGTGGCCGGGAGCCTGCTGGCCAGGTGTCTGCTGGCCGGGCGTTTGCTGGCCGGGCGTTTGCTGGCCCGGGGGTGTCTGCTGGCCGTAGAAGGGCTCGCGGGGAGGAAAAACCGTACGGGGTGCACCCGGCAGCGGCTGGGTGAGGTTGTCGGGTCCCCCGGATCGGTCCAGCTGCTCCGTCGGATTAGCCTGACCGACAGCGTCACTGCGGACCTCCGCAGGGTTCTGGTCCGCATTCCGGTTCTCATCCGGATTGCGGTTCTCCGGCGCTGCACCCTGGGTTGGGTTCTCAGTCATTGGACTTCCTTTCATCCTCGTCTGCATTAACTATGTACCGTCTGGCTGGAACTGGGACGAACGTTGGCTGGGAGGTTGCTGGGAGACCGAATTCCGCTGCCAACAGGCACTTCCAAGGGTTTCGCTGGTGGCATATTCGCCGCTGTGGACGCACCAAGAGGTGCACCATAGAATCAAAAGGAAATGCCACAGCGACCTGCGGCTTTACACCACGCGTGGGGGCGCTGCTGCTTTCTGAGACGCTTATTCGTCCCGAATCGGTGTCAGGCGTGCTGAAGGGTTGCACATGCGGTCAAAGTTCAAACGTATCCTCGCCGTGATCGGCCTGACCGGGCTGCTCGCGGTTCCTGCCGGCGCGGCCTGGGCTGAA
>NZ_JAKFFD010000154.1:0-15200 GCF_036675385.1 Pseudarthrobacter sp.
GTGATGGTCAGGCCGCCGCGGAACACCATCTGCTCACGCTCTTTGGGAGTGGCGCCGTAGGCCGGGTTGTTGAGCAGCAGGTGCAGCACATAGTCGCAGAAATAAGGTGCCGTGGAGGCGTACGCGCAGCCCTGGCGTGACGGCGTGACCTTCGGCTCCACGGGGGTGGCCACGGCGGCGTCGTGATCAACCTGCGTGATCTTTCCCTGGTTCAGCATCAGGCCCAGGACCAGGTCGCGACGCTCCTTAGCGTTCTCCGGGTTGGTGATCGGGTCAAAGGCCGCCGGGCTGTTCACCAGGCCAGCCATGAGTGCTGCCTGCGGGAGGGTCAGATCCTTCGCGGTGCTGCTGAAGAAGAATTTAGACGCGGCCTCGATGCCGTAAGCGTCGCGGTTGAAGAAGACGATGTTGAGGTAACCCTCGAGGATCTGCTCCTTGGAGAATTTCTTCTCCAGGGCGATCGCGAGCTTCATTTCGCGAAGCTTGTCTCCCACGCCCTTGTTAACACCGTTGAGCTTGATGTCATCAGTGTTTCCCTCGGCGGCGAGGTTGGCGTTGAGTACGTTGTTCACGTATTGCTGGGTGATGGTGGAGGCACCCTGTTTGTTGCCGCGGGCCGTGCTGACCATGGCGCGGAGGATGCCGGTGGTGTCCACACCGCCATGCTCGTAGAACCGGCTGTCCTCGACAGCGATGATCGCTTCCTTCATGAACGGCGAAATCTGGTCGAGGGCAACCTTGGTCCGGTTTTCCTCGTAGAGGTTCGCGATCAGGCTGCCGTCCGCGGCGAGGATCCGGGTGGACTGGCTGGGCGGGTCCACCTGCAGCTCTGCCGGGAGGGTATCGAAGAACTCGATGGAACCGCTTGCCGCGCTGCCGGAAACGGCCGCAGCCGGAACCAGAAGGCCCGCCACCAGGACACCACAAATTGCGCTCACACCGAGGAAACCAAATATCTTTCCGAGGGTAGTGGCCGTGTCGAAAATGGGGTTCTTACGAGTCACCATGTTTTCCACTTTACCGGCAAGGACTAGTCTTTAGCTCATGACCAAATGGGAGTACGCGACGATTCCGCTCATTATTCACGCCACGAAGCAGATTCTGGACCAGTGGGGAGAGGACGGCTGGGAGCTCGTCCAGGTAATCACCGGACCGGACGGCAACGGCCTGGTTGCCTACCTCAAGAGGGAGAAGCAGTAGCAATGAGCACCCCCGCAGAGACCACGTCCGGCGCGGAAACCGCGCCGATTTCAGCCGTTGAGCAGCGCCTCGCCGAGCTGGGACTGACCCTGCCCGAGGTGGCCGCCCCCGTCGCCGCTTACGTGCCGGCCGTCATCACCGGCAGCCATGTTTACACCTCCGGCCAGCTGCCGTTTATTAACGGCAAACTCGAAGCAACCGGCAAGGTCTCCACCGGCACAGAGGGCGCCTCCGACGAGCCCACCGTGTCCCCGGAGGACGCCAAGGCCTACGCCGCTGTCTGCGCCATCAACGCGCTGGCGGCCATCAAGAGCGTCATCGGCGATCTGGACCGCATCACCCGCATCGTCAAGGTGGTGGGCTTTGTGTCCTCCGATCCTGCCTTCACCGGACAGCCGGGCGTCATCAACGGCGCGTCCGAGCTCCTCGGCCAGGTCTTCGGTGACGCAGGCCAGCACGCCCGCTCCGCCGTCGGCGTGTCTGTTCTTCCGCTCGACTCTCCCGTAGAGGTCGAACTGATCGCTGAATTCAGCTAAGGACCCGGTTCACTCAATTGCCTCAGCTCGCCCGACGCTTGTTTGCCCTTCCTCCGGATCTTGAAGGGGCTGCCCAAAGCTGGCTCGAACACGGCGAGCGGACCCCGCGTGCCGCCCGCTACGCATCGTCCGTCGTGCTTCTGCGGGATTCGCCCACCGGCCTGGAGACGTGGCTGGGGTACCGGCCCGGTTCCTCGCCGCTGGGCGTCCTCGCGTTCCCCGGAGGTTCCCTGGAGGCGTCCGACGACGACGCCGTCGGTTGGCTGGGCCCCTCACCCCAGCATTGGGCCGAGCAGATGGGGACGGACGACGTCGGGCTGGCGCGGCGCCACGTGGTGGGCGCCATCCGCGAACTCTTTGAGGAAGCCGGCGTGCTCCTTGCCGGGCCGGACATGTCCACCACCGTGGAAAACACGTCAACGCAGGACTGGATGCGGGCCCGCGTGGCCGTTGCCGGCCAGGAGAAGACGTTCACGGAGCTCCTCGCCAAGCGGGGACTCTCGCTGCGGACCGACCTGCTGAAGCCGCTCGTCAACTGGCGCAGCCCCGACTTCGCGCACCGCCGCTTCGACACCCGCTATTTCGCCGCCACCGTCCCCATGAACCAGCAGCCCAGCCTGCTGGAGAGCAAGGGCGTCTGGGGCCGCTGGGTGTGCGCCACCAAGGCCATCGCCGCGCGCAGCACCACTGCCCTGGGCGATGAAGTGGGCCAGGAGAACACCGTTGGCCTTACCCTCGGCCAGCTCCTGGTGCCGGGGTCGGAGATCATGCTGGAGAAGATGGCCGCAGCGAACGGCTGCATCGCCTACCTCAGCTACAAACGCAAACCCCACGTGTACCAGGCACGGCTGGTCGAAGAAGAGGGCACGCTCATGCTCGAAGTCGAGGCCGCCAAAACCGTAGCCGGAGACCCCCAGCGCGAGCGCTAGCTCCGCGGATCGCCTGGTTAAGTCCGCCGGAAAGCGGCCCTTCGCCGTCGCTTAGACACAACGCATAGGGGAACCTCCGGTCGCTGAGCGACCTTCGGCGCCCGATGCGCCGCGATGCGCTCCTACGCGAAAGACCGCCGCCCAGCTCGAACGCTCTCTCATTTGATGCAGGTTCTTGGGCAACGCTCTCTCACTTATCGTGCTGCGGAAGCAGGTCGGTCGGTACTGGGGTCTAATCGAGGCGAAGTGCCGTCTTCCGCCGTAGGTGAGTTAACAACAAAAGCCGCTCCGGTTCAGAACCGGAGCGGCTTTTGTTATTTGGCTTAGCGGGAGCGCTGGCGGAGGCGCTGCATGTCGAGGATCACTACGGCACGGGCTTCGAGGCGGAGCCAGCCGCGCTGGACGAACTCTGCCAGGGCCTTGTTGACCGTCTCGCGGGAGGCGCCTACCAGCTGGGCCAGCTCTTCCTGCGTGAGCTCGTGGGCTACCAGGACGCCGTCGGTTGCCGGCCGGCCGAAGCGGTCGGCCAGGTCCAGCAGGGCCTTGGCCACGCGGCCGGGGACGTCGGAGAACACCAGGTCCGAGAGTGAATCGTTGGTGCGGCGCAGCCGACGGGCCAGGGCTTGCAGCAGCTGCGCCGAAACCTCGGGGCGTGTCCGCAGCAGGGCGTTGAGGCTTTCGTTCTTCAGGCCAGCAAGGCGGGTTTCGGAGACAGCCGTGGCCGTGGCCGTGCGGGGGCTGGGGTCAAAGAGTGCCATTTCGCCGAACAGTTCACCCGGGCCGAGGATGGCGAGCAGGGACTCCCTGCCATCGGGGGACGTGCGGCCCAGCTTCACCTTGCCGGAGACGATGAAGTAGAGCTGGTCGCCCTGGTCGCCCTCGCGGAATACCGATGCACCGCGGGAGAGGTCCACCTCGGTCAGCTCGTCCGTCAGCAGGCGGAATGCTTCGTCGTCGAGCGTGGCAAATAGGGGTGCTCGGCGCAGTACCTCGATGTCCATGAAATCTCCTGAATAAAAAGTGTCGGCTGTGGCGCTTTTGCCATTGTTTCAGAATTTTCAAGGTTCTGTGACGTACTTGGCAGCGGAAACGCCGCTGACAGTGTGTAATGCGGGCCCGATCCGGTGCCCGGCCGCGCCCGGGGTGTGAGTTTGACTACTGAACGTGAGGCGAAGCTGGCCCCGATGGGCGGGAGACTGGCGCCCACAGAATAATGTCAGCCTGCGCCACTAGAATTGGGTCTCAACCGTATTAGAGGAGCGCTCAGTGTTTGGCTTGACTGTTCTGGACCTGGCGCTGATCCTTGCCCTGCTGTCTTACCTGATCTATGGCCTGCGCAACGGCTTCCTGGTAACCCTTGGGGGTATCGCCGGCTTTGCCGCGGGCGCCGTGGCTGCCTTCTTTGCCGTTCCACTGGTCAGCAACTTCGTGGAAGACTCCGGCTGGAGGCTGACCGCCATCGTGGCCGCCGCCGTCGTTCTGATGGCTCTGGGCCATGGCCTGGGGACCATGATCGGGCGCAAAATCCGCGGCGCCGTGCGGATCAAGCCGCTGCGTGCTGTGGACCGGCTGGTGGGCGGGGCCGTCAATGTGGTGGTCTCGGCATTGGTCATGTCCATGCTTGCCTTCAGCGTCAGCGCCCTGGGCGTTCCGGTTGTGTCCCAGCAACTGGCCGAGTCCAAAGTCATCCGGTACATCGACGGGCTGACCCCTGTCCCGTTGAAGACCACCATGGCGCAGCTGCGGTCAACGGTGATCGGCAACGGAATCCCCACGCTGCTGGAAGGTCTGGACCAGGGGCAGCCAGTGGCGGTGCCCAATGCCAGCACCGATACTCCGGCACTGAACCGGGCCGCACAGTCAGTCCTGAAAATAGCCGGAACCGCCTACCAATGCGGGCAGAACCAGACCGGCACCGGCTTTGTGGTTTCGCCTGGCCGGGTTGTGACCAATGCCCACGTTGTGGCGGGCGTGTCGCAGCCGGTGGTTGAAATTCCCGACGGCGGCGCAATGCCCGGGCGGGTGGTGTATTTCGACACCAGGCACGACCTCGCCGTTTTGGCCGTTGACGGGTTGCCTTCCGAACCACTCACGCTGACGTCCGACCTACCGAACGGCAGCCCGGCAGCTTTCGCGGGGTACCCTCACGGCGGTCCGTTCCAGTCCAACCCCGCCACGGTCCAGGACATCACCTCGGTTCTGGTGCCCGACATCTACGGCGAAAACCCGGCCCCGGAAGAGATCTACCGCCTCGCCGGCAACGTCCAGCCCGGGAACTCGGGCGGCCCGCTGCTGACCATGGAGGGCCTGGTGGCCGGCGTCATTTTCGCCAAGGCAACCTCGGACACCGAAATGGGTTTCGCGATCACCATGAATGACCTGTTCCCGGTCGCATCCCAGGCCGCAAGCCTCAGCGCTCCTGTCTCCTCCGGGCAGTGCATCCAGAAGTAGCCCGGGCGGCCTGAGCCACAGAGCTTGCGCCCACAGCGCCGGGCTACAGCGCCTCGGCCAGGTAATCGATGGCGAGCTTGTAGCCGAACACGCCCGCTCCCACGATCACCGCGGCGCACACCGGGGACAGGAACGAGTGGTGCCGGAATTCCTCACGCTGGTGCACGTTGGTGATGTGGACCTCGACGGCGGGAAGCTGCACCGCTGCCAGGGCGTCGCGCAGGGCCACGGAAGTGTGGGTGAAGGCGCCGGCGTTCAGCACAATCCCGACGGCGGTGCCGCGGGCTGCGTGGATGACGTCCAGGAGCACGCCCTCATGGTTGGACTGGACGCACTCCACTGTGAAGCCGTGGGCCTGCGCCGCAGTGGCTGCCAGTTGCTCCACGTCCGCGAGAGTGGAGGTGCCGTACTTCTCCGGCTCACGGGTGCCCAGCAGGTTGAGGTTGGGGCCGTTGATCACAAGGATCGTGCCGCGCCCGGCAGCGGAGGCAGATGCGGAGTCAGGGGAGGAAACGTCAGTCATGGCTCCAATCTACCCGCCGGATTCTGCACCATCATTCGGCCCGGGCCATTCGACCAGGCCGGATTTCCGGCGGCCGTGGACCGTGGCAGCTGAATGATGGTGCAGGATCCGTCGCAAGGGACACGTGTCAAGCCACCGCCGGGCCTCACCGCATATATCGGGCTTTCAGGATTTGGAGAAAGTTGCGGCGACTTTCACGTTCTTGCCCTGCTGCGAGAGGGCATGCTGGCGGCTTGTCGATGCCGGGCGACTGCGTCGGTGTTTCCGCATCGGGCGCTGCAGTAGCGCTGTCTGCCGGCCTTGGAGTTGTCGATGAACGCCTTGACGCATGCCGGCCGGGCGCAGGTGCCGATCCGGTGCCCGCCACTCCAGGCGACGAACAATGCCAGGCCGCCGGCCGTGACGGCCTTGACCCGGGACATGATGTCATCGCCCTCCGGGAAGAGGTGCAAATGGGGACGGGAAGCGTCATGGGTGGTCAGCGAGATCCTCCCCGCGGAGCGTTCGAGGAGCGCGTTGATGGAACGGCATCGCTCATCAATGGTTTCGGCTGCGAATGCCAATGCCAGTTCAGTTGCCCAACGTCGAAGGCCATGATCCGCATCAGCACCCAGCCGCGGTTCCCGAATGCTGAAATCCCGCAGCACAGCCTCAAGGTCGTCTCCTGCCCGGGCGTTTACCAGGGCAGCGGCCAGTTGGGCTCCCACCTGATTTTCGTGACTGTATCCCACCCCCAAAGTGTAATGGTTGAACGGCATCAACCCATTACTGGATGCTGGTTCCATGCATGAACATATCTGGCAAGTCCTCTCTCGGCACGCCACGTCCACCGGAACCGTTACTTACTCCCACTGCCCCTGCGGCGCCCACACCATGTTTCTCAAGGACGGCACCGAGAACCTCCTCGCCGCCGTCGTAGGACGATGAACAGCAGTTGGCGCCGCGCCGGGGAGAACACGCGGATCGCGTGTGAAGATTTGTCGCACTACCTGACGCCTGGCCTGAACGGTCAGGCTCTGCGCGTCAGCCCATATTTTTCGGGTGGTGCCTGCATGGGGAGGGTGCGCCAGGTACTGCCGGATATCTGGACGGTGAGGTGTTCCCCGACGATCATGACTTCGGTTGGGGTGGTGGCGAAAGGGTCGAGCCCGTTGGCGTAGAGCCAGTTCAGGGACTGGCCGTGCAGGTCACTGCCTTGGGGGTAGTCGCGCAGGTCAATCGAGGGAAGACGCATGGGGGCCTCTTTGTGGTGGGGGAGTGGTGCGATACGAAGCCAGATTCCCGTCCGGCTCAGGGACGGGAATCTGGCCCCTCACGGGGAAGTAGCGTCGTCTAAGGACCGACGCTAAGCCTCGACTTCCGTCGCCTTCAGCAGCAAGGCGTGCTCGGGGTTGAGGATGGGCATCGGCAGGCCCACTTCGGCCAGGAAACGGCCACCGGCCACCGCCCCGTCCGCCAGCCAGGCCGGCGGCTGGACCTGGGTGAATGTGTGGGAATAGTCGGCGTCTCCGGGCGCCGGGAAGATGGCTTCCACCCGGTAGTCCCGGTCCGGTTCCAGACCGGGGATGGTGATCCGTCCGGTCTGTTCCGCGAACGCGGTGCCCGTGCTGACCAGGGCGAACAGCGCCGCCGTCGTGCCCGGGAGATCGGTGCCCTGCGAGGCACCACTGGGAGCAACCACGCCGTGGAGCATCAGGGAATCGTCGGGGACGTCCGCGCGGACCATGCGCCCGGAGTGGATCAGGCCGCGGTGTTCCTTGTAGATCCCGATGAAGCGTTTGAGTTCCTCGCGTTCGGCGCCCTGGACTTCACGGACATCCCACTCCATGCCGAAGTGGCCGAAGAGCGCGGTGATGGCGCGGAAGGACAGGTCGTGCGTGCGGGCTGTGGTGTGCGAGGTGGTGGGGCCAACGTGACCGCCCACGAGCTCCGGCGGGACCACCAGCCCGGTCCAGCGCTGGATGGTCTGCCGTTCGAGGGCGTCGTTGCAGTCCGAGGCCCAGATCCGGTCGGTGCGTTCCAGGATGCCCAGGTCCACGCGGGCGCCGCCGGAGGAGCAGCTTTCAATCTCGACGCCGGGGTGGGACTTCTTGAGTTCGTCGAAGAGCCTGTAGGCGGCCAGGGTCTGTTCGTGGACCGAGGAGCGGCCGGCGTGGCCGTGCTCGAGCTGGTCCCGGTTCTGGTCCCACTTGAGGTAGCTGATGTTGTTCTCGCGCAGCAGGGCGTCGACGCGGTCGAAAATGTACTGCCACGCGTCAGGGTTGACGAGGTCGATCACATGCTGGTTCCGCCACTCGAGCGGCAGGCGGCCGCCGTCCTTGTAGCTCTGGACGGACGGACCGACAATCCATTCAGGGTGCGCGCGGACAATATCGGAGTCCAGGTTGACCATTTCCGGTTCCACCCAGAGCCCGAACTCCATCCCGCGGGAGGTCACGGCGTCGATCAAGGGCGTGAGGCCGTCGGGCCAGAGTGATTCGTCGACGTACCAGTCGCCCAGGCCGGCGTGGTCGTCGCGGCGGCCGCGGAACCAGCCGTCGTCGAGCACAAACCGCTCCACGCCCAGTTCGGCGGCGGAATCAGCCAGCTCGATCAGGGTGGACAGGTTGTGGTCGAAGTAGACCGCTTCCCAGGTGTTCAGCACCACGGGGCGGGGCTTGCCTGGAGCGGTAGCCGTACCGGCTGCGGGGAGCACATGGTGGGGGCGGGACCGGAACCAGCTGTAGAAGGCCTCGCTGATGCCGTCCAGGCCGCGGTCCGAGTATGCGGCAAAGAGCGCCGGGGTGGTGTAGCTGGCGCCGGGTGCGAGGATGACCTCGGCCGGGCCCAGGAGCTCGGAGCCGCCGATCATGGTGCGGCCGTCGCCGATGCTGTCGGCGAACTGTTCGTGGTTGCCGCTCCAGGCCAGGTGCGTGGCCCAGACCTTCCCGTGGCGGTTGCCGAAGCCGGCGGTGCCGGCGGCGAAGAGCAGCGATGAATCGTGTCCCGTGCGGCCGTGCCGGCCGGTGCGGACCCAGGTGCCCTGCTGGATGGGGCGGCGCTGCGGGTGGCGTTCCCGGCACCAGCGCCCGGTCAGGTCAAGGAGTTCGACGGCGTCCGGCGCCACCGGGAGGACGGTGGCCAGCTCGTCGAGCTGGTAGGGCGTGGCGCCGTCGTTGGTGAGGGTGTGGCGCAGCTCCAGCAGGCCGCCGTCGTGCAGTGTCAGTGAAGACGAGACCGTGAGGCCGGCTTCGGGATCGGCCTGGACGATGACGGCGGAGTTGCCCTCGGTGCGCGCTGTCACGACGCGGAGGCGGGCCGAGAAGTCAAGGCCGGAGACGCCGTCGGCGATGCGGTGGCCACGGAGGGCGGGACGGCCGCGCCAGCTGGAGGATGCCTGCGGCAGGAGGCCGGCGGGCACGTTGGCGTCGATGGCGGAGTGGGGGATCGGTTCGCCGAGAATGGCGAGGTCCGGGAGGGCGGCGTCACCCAGATCGGCGCCCCAATGGATAATCTCGGCCTCCCCGCTGTTGAAGCTGATCACCAGGCTGGTGCCGGCGGTACGGAGGTGGAGCGGGTCCATAAGATGCTGTCCTTCTACGGGGGTGTGAGTAAGAATACGAGGCTGCGCGCCGCGGGAACAAGGTGTCCGCGGCGCGCAGTCGGTCAAGCTGGTGCCTACTTGAAGAGGGCGTTGACCTGTTCGTTGGCCTGGGTCAGGGAGCTGGCCGGGGCCTTGCCGGACACTACTGCGTCCATGGCGGGCTCCATGATGCCCTTGACCTTGGCGGTGTTGTCCGTGATCGGGTACAGGAAGGTTGTCTTGTTCTTGACGTGCTCAGTGAACGCGGTGACGTCCACACCCTTGGCCTTGAAGGCTTCGGCAGCCTTGTCGGAGGAGGCCTTCAGCGCGGGGAAGACAACGGCCTTCGAAGCCACAACGTCCTGGCAGTCGGCCGAGGCGAGGTACTCAACCCACTTGATCGAGGCGTCCTTCTTCTTGGTTCCGGCCCAGATCGAGTCGGCCAGGCCGTTGAACATGGAGGCACGCTTGCCTTCGGGGCCCACCGGCGTGGGGGCGATGCCCACCTTGATGCCCTGGTAGCCGGTGTACTGGCCGGTCATCCACGAACCGTGGGCGTTGATGGCGGACTTACCGGCCGCGAACGTGTCGGCCATGCTGGCGCCGACGGTGGTCTCCAGCTTGGGCATGTAGCCCTTTTCCACGAGTCCGGCGAACCAGTCCATGCTTTCCTGGAACTTGGGGTCGTCGTAGTTGTAGTGCGTGCCCCACGGGTTCTTGTCCGTGTGGGACCAGCCGGTGGTGTTAGTGAGGTAGCTCCACTCCGTCTGCCCGGAGGAGTCGCCGCCGCCGTTGAGGCCAAGGCCATAGACGGCGACGTTGTTCTTGTCGAAGCCGGCCTCGTCGCCGCGCTTGCCGTTCTTGTCAACGCTCAGGTGGGCGATGACCTGTTCGTACGTGCCGCCGTCCTGCGGGTTCCAGGTGAGGTTCTTCATCTGCTCTTCGGTGACGCCGCCGCTGGTGAGCATGGCCTCGTTGTAGAACAGGCCGATGGTGTCCCAGTCTTTCGGCAGGCCGTAGCGCTTGCCGTCCTGGCCAACCCAGAGGTCTGCGAGGCCCTCGTTGTACTGGGTCAGGTCGATGTTGTCCTTCTTGACGGCGTCGTCGATGGCCAGCAGCTGCTTGTTCTCTGCGAGTTCGCCGTAGCGTCCGAGGTGGTTGGTGAAAACGTCCGGGGCCGTGCCGCCGACAAAGCCGTTGGTCAGCGTGCTCCAGTAGTCGTCCCACCCGCGCTGGGTGATCTTGACCGAGATGTCCGGGTTGGCCTTTGCGAAGTCGTCGGCACACTGCTGGTAGGCGGGCAACTGGTTGGCGTCCCACAGCCAGTAGTTGATCTCGCCCTTGGCTGACTCTGCCGAGGAGGATGAGCCTCCGCCACAGGCGGACAGGGACAGTGCCATAACTGCGGCGACGGCGACGGCGCCGAGGGATTTCTTCATGGTTCTACTTTCCGTTTGGGAGTTGGGGAGTGGGGTTTTTGGGGGTTTACTTGATGCCGGAGAAGCCGATGGAGTTGACGATCTTCTTGCCGAAGGCAGCGAAGAGGATCAGGACGGGCAGGGCCGAAACCAGGGTCGCGGCCATCAGGCCGGACCAGTCCGGGGAACCCTGGGGTGCCTGGGATTTGAAGACTCCGAGGCCCACCTGCAGGACGCGCACATCGTCCTGGGACCCGACGAGCAGCGGCCAGAAGTATTCATTCCACTGGCCGATGAACGTGAGCAGGGCAAGGGTGGCGATGGGTGCTGCGGCGTTGGGAAGCACGATCTGGAAGAAGATGCGGAGGTGCTTGGCGCCGTCGAGCATGGCTGCCTCTTCGACCTCGCGGGACATGTTCAGGAAGAACTGGCGGAGGAAGAAGATGGCGAACGGCGTCATAAAGACATACGGCAGGACCATGCCGAGCATTGTGTTGAGCAGGTCCAGGTTTTTGATCAGCAGGAAGTTGGGCAGTGCTGTGAAGATCGGCGGGACCAGCATGGTGCCCAGGAACAGGCTGAACACCGCGTTCCGGCCCTTCCAGCGCAGCCGGGCAAAGGCGTAGGCGGCCATGGCGCTGAAGAACACGGCCCCGGCGGTGGTGATGGACGAGAAGATGATGGAGTTCTTCAGGTACAGCCAGAAATCGATGGTGGCACCGGAACCGCCCTCGGCGATGGCGTCCGCGGGGCTCTGCAGCCCGAACACCCGCATGAAGGCACCGAACGTGAAATCGGCGGGAAGCAGGCTGGCCGAGTTGGCGGCCAGTGCCGCGTTGGTGGACAGCGCCGTCCGCAGCACCCAAAGGAACGGGAGGACAGAGACGGCGATGGCGAGGACCAGGAGGGCCCAGGCACCTGCGCGGCGGGTGTTGAACGGACGACGGCGGCGGGCCGGGGCCTGCTGCGGTGCGCGGCTGGTGGTGGATGTCATGGGGGACTCCTTAGTCCAGGTCCGACTCGTTGCCCTTGAGGAACTTCATCTGGATGAAGGCCACCAGGGCGAGGATGAGGAAGAGAATGACGGCGATGGCGGATCCGTAACCGAAGTCCGACTCGGTGAAGGCCCGCTGGTAGATGTAGTACTGGATCACGCGGGTGGCGTTCACCGGTCCGCCCTGGGTGGTGACGGCCACGGTGTCGAAGACCTGGAAGGATCCGATCACGGTCACCACGAGTACCAGCACCAGGACCGGGCGGAGCAGCGGAATGGTGATCTTGCGGAAGGTCTGGAACGCTGAGGCGCCGTCGAGTTTTGCGACCTCATAGATGTTGCCGGGGATGGCCTGCAGGCCGGCAAAGATGAGCAGCGCGGTGTAGCCCATGTGCCGCCAGGTGTTGATGACTGCCTGGGTGGGGATGGCCCACTCTTCGCTGCCGAAGAACGCGACGCGGGGGAGGCCGGCCCATTCGATGAACTGGTTGACCACGCCGATCTGATAATCGAGCATCCAGAACCAGAGCAGCGCCGCGATGACGTTGGACATCAGGTAGGGCAGGAGCAGGGCGCCGCGGATGAGCGTGGACTTGGCGACCTGGTGCATCAGGAGGGCCAGTCCCAGTGCCAGGGCTGTCTGGAGGACGATGTTGATGAGGACGTACTGGCCGGTGACGGCCAGGGAATTCCAGAACAGCGGGTCCTTGGCGATCGCCGTGTAGTTGTCCATCCCCACCCAGGTCGGGTCTCCGAGGATGTTGTACTCCGTGAAGCTCAGGTACACGCCGCGGATGGTTGGGACAACGTAGAAGAAGATGAACCCGATCATTGCCGGGGCGATGAAGAACAGGGCGATCTTGAGGTCGCCGAGCCGGCGGTAACCGCCGCGCGGCTTGGGTGCTCCGGTCTGGGGCGGGGCGGATTTCGCGTTTTTGGCAAGGGTGGTCATCGTCGACCCTTTCCTGACTGTGATGTGGATAACAACTGCTGAGAAATCTACACGAGTAGATCTCGAGTGGCAAGTGTTAGTTTTTCTTTTATTTCCAGAGGGATTATCCAGTCGCTAGGGCATTGACTCGAGTAGATTCGAATGAAACACTGAAATCCTGATGGACAGCGCTTGCCGGCGCTCCGTCACAGCACCCAGGGAAGGCAAACAATGACGTTTTCAATCGGCGTAGTAGGAGTTGGCCAGTTCGGCGGCCAGTTCGCGCACCTCTTCAATCTCCACCCCGGCGTCAGCGACGTCTATGTGGTGGACGAGCTTCCGGAACGCGCGGCCGAGGCCGTGGACCGGTACCATCTGGCGGGGTCCGAGGCGAGCTTTGAGGACCTCCTCGCCTCCGACGTCGACGCCGTGGCCATCTTCACGCAGCGCTGGACGCACGGTCCGCTGGTGGAGCAGGCGCTCCGCGCCGGCAAACACGTCTATTCAGCCGTCCCCATGGCCATCTCCGAGGAAGAAATCGCCCGGATTATCGACGCCGTCCGTGAAACCGGCCTGGTCTACATGATGGGGGAGACCAGTTACTACAACCCGGCCACCGTCTACGCACGCAAGCAGTATGCGGCCGGCCGCTTCGGGCGGATCTTCTACACCGAAGGAGACTACGTCCACGACATGGACCTGGGCTTTTACGATGCCTACCAGTACAGCGGCGGTGATCGCTGGAAGGAAACCGCCAGCTACCCGCCGATGCTGTACCCGACGCACGCTGTTGGGGGAGTCCTCGGCGCCGTCCCCGCGCACGCCGTCAGCGTCAGCTGCGTCGGAGTCAAGGATGACCGCAACGACGGCGTCTTCGACAAGGAAGTCAGCATGTTCGGCAACGACTTCTCGAACGCCACGGCCCTCTTTGAACTCAACGACGGCGGCGTTATGCGCACCAATGAGATGCGCCGCGTGGGCTACCCATCACACATCAGGGAGTCCCGGTTCAGGTTCTTCGGGACGGAGGCCAGCTTTGAACAGCTTGCAAAAGTCACGGTCTGGCAGGACAAGGAAAACGTCCAAGACATTTCCGAGCAGTTCGAAACCCGGCCCAGTATGTCCCTCGATGACCCGTCACTGGCCAACGTTGCGCCGGAACTGAGGGACGCCTTCGTGTCCGGACTCTCGCCGGTCCATGACGCTGATCGGCTGCCGGAGGAGTTCCGTGGCGCACCGAACGGCCACGAGGGAAGCCACCATTTCCTCGTGGATGACTTCGTGACCGCGGTCAACACCGGCACCCTGCCGCCGGTCAACGCCTGGGTTGCCGCCCGGTTCACGCTGCCCGGCATCGTGGCGCACCAGTCCGCCCTCCGCGGCGGAGAGCGGCTGCCTATCCGCGACTTCGGCGACGCGCCGGGGATCTGATAGCTAGCATGTACACCATGACGACTCCCGCATTGCAGGCCCCACGCGGCCCGGTGACCCGCAAGGATGTTGCCCGGTACGCGGGCGTCAGCACCGCCGTCGTCAGCTATGTAGTTAACGGCGGGCCCAAGAGAGTGGCGCCGGCCACGGAAGCGAAGGTCCAGGACGCCATCCGCCGGCTGGGGTACCGTCCGAACGCTGCCGCGCGGGCCCTGAAGCTGGGATCCAGCGAAACAATAGGGCTGGTTATTCCGGACAACAGCAACCCTTTCTTCTCGCTGCTGGCACACGCTGTGGAAGATGCTGCCGCTGAACTGGGCTACGCCCTGCTGCTTACCAACTCGGATGGAAACCTCGCGAAGGAACTCCGGCACGTCCGCAACCTTGCGGCACGCCAGGTGGACGGCGTCATACTGTCCAGTGTCTTGATGGAACCGGGCCTGACGGACCTTGAATCGGCGGAGATACCTGTTGTTCTCCTGAACCACAGTGCCGATGCGCCCGGATTTAATAGCGTTGGCGTGGATCTGGTGGCGGGCGCAAAATCAGCCGTTGAACACTTGATCGGCCACGGACACACCAGTATCGCCCTTGCCATGGGTACAAACACCGGCAACTATTATGACGGCCGTGAAGAGGGCTGGCTGCAGGCTCTGGCGGGGGCAGGCCTGCCTGAAGGCCCCATTGTTCGTACCGCCTTCACCCGGGAAGGCGGCTACGCCGCAGGAAAACGCCTCCTGGCCTCCGCGAGCCGCCCGACGGCCATCTTTGCCACCTCTGACCTGCAGGCTGTCGGTATCCTCCGGGCACTCCATGAGGCGGGACTGTCGATCCCCAACGACATCGCCCTGGCGTCCTTCGACGGCTCAGCTGAAGCTGAGTACAGCTGGCCTCCCCTCACAACAGTGAAACAGCCGGCAAAGGCAATGGCGGAGGCCGCTGTCAGCGCCCTAATAGGCGCCCATCGCGGCCACGAATCGGAACATCTCATCTTTCCTGCCGAGTTGCAGATCCGGCAGTCCTGCGGCTGCCCCTAGGCTGCAGCGATCCGGATCTTGCCCACCCGCTCGCCGAGGATGCGCTGGGCTTCGGGGCCCAACCGGGCGTCGCTGATGACCTCATCTGCGGCGTCCAGCGGGGCAATCGTGCTGATGCCCAGGAGCCCCCACTTGGTGTGGTCGGCGAGGACCACGGTTTTCCGGGCGGCTGCGACGAACGCCCGGTC
>NZ_JAKFFD010000124.1:0-15180 GCF_036675385.1 Pseudarthrobacter sp.
GGACAGCCGCTGGCTTCGGCAATGTCAAAGCAGGCGGCCAGCTCGCACCAGATCCGTAACTCCCTGCCGTCGGCGCGCGAATGCTCCGCAAGCGCGGCCTTCCGGATCGCCTCAGACACGGGAGCGCCCCGGAACGCTGCTGCCCGGACGGCGCCAAGCATCACCAGGGAGCCTGTGCTGAGGCTCGGACCGCTGCGCCCGGCCGCTGACCCGCGGATTGGTTCCGCCCTTCCGCCAAGGTCCTGCGATGCGCGTGAACCTGCGCCCGTAGGTGCGGAATCTGGCTCCCGACGGCCACCGTGGACCAGCCACAGTTCATCCCATAGCCGTGCCGGAGTGCGTCCGCCCTTCAGCAGCGCAGCAAGCTGCTGCACCACAAGGGTCAGTGGCAGGTCATTCCGTTCCGGTCCGGCACGGAACAACTTGCGCCACGAGCCGCCCGTTCCGGTGCCACCAGCCCCGCCGTGAACCCGAGAGGCGAAGCCTGGTCCTGCACTCCCCACGGCCCGCCGGAAACGGCCTGTGGCACCGCCGGGCGGGCTGAAGAGCAGCACGACCGCCAGCACGAGGACCACGGCCAGCAGAAGTGTCATACGGCGGCACCCGCCTCGAGGGACAGTCCCAGCCGCTTGCTAATCGCCTCCCAGGCTGGACCGGTGCCGACCTGGCCGCGTCCGGCCTCCAACGCCGGAACCACGGTTAGACCGCCGGGACCGTCCTGCACCACGCCCACGCAGGCAACATGCCGCCCATGGCCGGACCGCTCCACGTGGACCACAACATCCAAGGCGCTGGCTGCCTGCAGCCGGACCGCGTCCTGGCCCATGCCTGCCAGAGCTCCCAAAGCTGTCAGGCGGGCCGGGACAGCGGTGGCAGCGTTCGCATGGATGGTCCCTCCCCCGCCAGTGTGGCCTGTGTTCATGGCGGTCAGGAGTTCCCGCACCTCGGCCCCACGGCATTCCCCCACCACCAGCCGGTCCGGCCGCATCCGCAGTGCCTGCCGGACCAGCTCGCCGAGATCCACTTCGCCGCCGCCTTCGAGGTTTCCGTGACGGGACTCCAGCGACACAATGTGCGGATGGACGGGGTTCAGTTCGGACGCGTCCTCAATCAGGACCAGCCGCTCTGCCGGGGAGCACAGCCCCAGCAGGGTGGACAGCAACGTCGTCTTTCCAGAACCCGTGGCCCCGCTGATCAGGAAACTCAGCCGCTGCTCAACAACCCGTTCAAGGACCTCCTGGACCACGCTGCCGAACATGCCGCCGGCACGGAGTTCGTCCATGGTGAAGACCTGCTCCCGCCGGATCCGGACGCTCAGCAAGGTGCCGGCTGTCGAAATGGGCGGCAGGACTGCGTGGACGCGGTATCCGCCCTCAAGCCTGACGTCAACGCACGGGGACCCGTCGTCCAGCCGCCTGCCGCCGGCGGCCACCAGCCGCGATGCCAGAGCCCGCACCTGTGCCTCGCCGGAAAACGAAACCCCTGCCGGTTCGAGGCCCTGACCCCGGTCGATCCAGACCGAGTCCGGGGCGTTGACGAAGATGTCGGTGACGTGGACATCCCGCGTCAGTTCCTGGAGCGGGCCGAGCCCGTTCAGCTCGGCGCTGATCCTTTCCACGGCGGCAAGGGAGCCTGCAGTCCCCAGCAGCCGGCCGGTGGCCTGGACGGCGGCGGCAACCCGGGACGGGGTGACAGGTCCGGCGTCGGCCATGACTGACTCACGGACGGTTTCCAACAGCGCCGAATCCAAAAAGCGCGGATCCAGGACGCGGGCCTGCCGACGGCGTGCCCCCGTCCGCTGGTCCTGGGGCGACGGCGGCGGGACTGGCCGCTGCGCGCTCACGGCAGGTCTCCGACAGGGATGTCGCCGTCCAGCAGATCGAGCACTGAGGCGGCGAAATGCCTGACACTCCGTCGCTTGCCCACGTCAAGGAGCCTGCCGTTTTCCCCGGCAGCCGTAACACCGCGCAGCTCCGGAACCCGGCCCTGGACCGGCAGCCCGACGGCGTCCGCAATCAGTCCGGCGTCCAGCGCGGCCCCGGCCTTGCCCCGGACCAGGAGGGCCGCCTCGACCGGCGGGAGTTCGTGCAGCAGCCGGGCCGTGGCCACTGCGGCCTTCAGCTGCGCCGGCACAACCACGAGGATGCGGTCGCAGTCCCAGGCAAACATGCGCACGGGTTCGGCGCCCCGGCCGATGTCCACCACCACCAGTTCATAGCCCCGCCGGGCCGCATCCAGTACGCCACCCGTGGTGGCGGCATCCACCGGTGCCTGGCGGTCGCGGCTGCCAGGCCAGGACAGGAAGGAAAACCCGCCGGCTACCGGCAGTGAGTCGGCCAGCTGCTCGGGATCGATGCTTCCGCTCGCGTCGGACAGGTCAGGCCAGCGCAGCCCCGGCGTCTCCTCAGCCGCCAGTGCCAGTTCCAGGCCACCGCCCCACGGGTCACCATCAACCAGCAACACGCGCACACCCAGCCCGGCAGCCGCCTGGGCGATCCAGATTGCCGCGGTGGTGGCACCGGCACCGCCGCAGCCCCCTGTAATCCCGAGGACGAGCCCTCCCGCTTCGGGTGACCGCGACCGGCTCAGGTACTCTGCCAGCCAGGCCGCGGCATCCGGAAGCACCGCCACCCGCTCCGCTCCGAGGGCTGTGGCCAGGTGCCAGAGACTGTCCCCCTCCCCGTTCAGGCCCACCAACACGGCAGGGGCCCGCCGCCGCGGCGGCAGCTCGCGGACATCGCTCCCCACCAATACTGCGGCCGCGGCGTCCCAGTACTTGGCGGCATCAGCCACGTCCGCCACCACCCGCAACTGACCGCCAGCGGCAGCCACAATCCGCTCCACTTCGCCCTGCAGAAAGTCGTAGCCGGTGACCAGGAGAACCTCGGCACCAGCGGGGTCCGGCAGCCAGGCTCCCGCAGCCTGTGCCGAGGCAGGCGCACGGGACGTGGATCCACCGGACCTGGAATCACCGGTCTGGGAACCGCCGGAGTCAGATCCCTGCGAAGAGAAGGGCCGCGCGCGGGACAACTGCGTGGAAGGCCGATCGGAAGGGGGTGGCGATAGCTGGTGCCTGCTCATGCAGCAACTCTCCACCGGACTCAAGGGCGAGAAACAGGGGCATTCCACCGTATGTGGACAACTCCCCAGAACGGCCGATAGGCCGGACAGAAAGACGAGCCGAACGGCCGGACCGGTTACTGCTTCCCGTATTTGCGGTGGACGGCCTGCTTGCTGACCCCAAGGCACAGGGCAATGGCCTCCCAAGACAGACCGGCCTGCCTCGCCTTGCGAACCAGGGCCGCTTCGGCGCGGCCGACCTCCTTCTGCAATTCCGCCACCGCGTACAGCGCTTCAGCGGGACCTTTCCCGTCCATTGATGCGACCAGCGTTTTCATCCGCTCTACCTCCATTCGTCAACTTTAGTTGACGAATGGAGGGCCGTCAACATATGTTGACAGCATGGGATTGGGGCTTGAATGTCCCCGCCACAGGGCAGAATTGGACCTATGTATCTGCTGCTCGCCGCCCACGCCCACGGCGCAGCCCTCCAGCAGCTCACCCAGGCCGGCGATCCGCACCCAGACCGCCCCGAACCGCGCCTGATCAGCGCAAGCGAGCTGGCCGGCGTCGTACGCAAGCTGGAAAACCGGCCCCGCGAGGCGCCACCCCGCTGGATCTGGAACCGGACCCAGGACTGGTACCCCGCCCTGCTGGCGGCCGGCGTGGAACTGGAGCGCTGCTATGACCTCGGCTTGTGCGGCAATATCCTGGCGTATTCGCAGTTCACCGCACACACGGAGTATGCGCGGAACGCCGACACGGAGTCGTTGGACGATCCCCAGGAGCCGCCCCGCGCCCTCCAGCCGCCGCCCCCGCCGGCGGATCAGGGCGCCCTCTTTGACGATGTCCGCCACCGCGCCCCACGGCAAGGCCTGGCGGAGCTCCGCGCCGAATACGCCGCCCAGCAGGCTGCCCTGGCCGATGCTGCACCGGAAGAAAACAAGCGGAAACGGCTCCAGCTGCTGCTGGCCGCCGAGTCCGCCGGCGCCATGATCGCCGCGGAGATGCAGCACACCGGCGTCCCTTGGCGCGAGGACCTGCACGAGCAGATCCTGGCCGGCCACCTCGGGCCGCGCCCGCCGTCCGGTCACCGCCCCGCGAAGCTGGAGGCCCTGAACACCGAACTGCGGGGGCTGCTCAACTCGCCCGGACTGAACCCGGACTCGCCGCAGGAACTGATGCGCGCCCTGCACCGCAACGGCATCGAGGTGAAAAGCACGCGGCAGTGGGAGCTGATGGAATCCAGCCACCCCGCCATCGAACCGCTCCTCGCTTACAAGAAACTGTCCCGCCTGCACACCGCCAACGGCTGGGCCTGGCTGGACGCATGGGTAGCCAAGGGCCGCTTCCAGCCCGAGTATGTCGTGGGCGGTGTGGTGTCCGGCCGCTGGGCCTCGCGGGGCGGCGGGGCCCTGCAGATCCCGCGGCAGATCCGCGGCGCCGTCCATGCGGATCCCGGCTACAAGCTCATCGTCGCGGACGCCTCCCAGCTGGAACCCCGCGTGCTGGTGGCGCTGGCGCAGGACTCCAAAATGGCGGAAGCAGCGCGCGACAAGGACCTGTACGCCGGCATTGCCGCCCAGGGGTTCGGCGGCGATCGCGCCAAGGCGAAGGTCGCCCTCCTCGGCGCCATCTATGGCGCCACCACAGGCGAATCGGGGCGCCTGATGCCGCAGCTGGCACGGACCTACCCCCGCGCCGTCGGCTTCGTGGAGCAGGCGGCGCGCGACGGCGAGGCCGGCGGCACCGTGACCACCCGGCTTGGCCGGAGCAGCCCGCCCCCGTCGGAAGGGTGGTACCGGAGCCAGCAGTCCGCCACTGCCGAGGAGCAGCGCCGCGCGGAATCCATTGCCCGTTCCCGCGGCCGCTTCACCCGCAACTTTGTGGTGCAGGGATCCGCCGCTGACTGGGCGGCGTGCTGGCTGGCGGAATTACGACGGCGGCTGCGGGCCTTGCGTGCCGACGGTTCCGTTCAGGCGGAGCTGGTGTTCTTCCTGCATGACGAGGTGATGGTCCACGCCCCCGAGGCCGGCGTCCAGGCCTGCATCCGGGCCATCGAGGAAGCTGCAGCCGCCGCGAAGGAACTGCTGTTCGGCCCCATTCCGGTGGAATTCCCCGTCAGTGTGGCCGTGGTGGACTCCTACGACCACGCAAAGTAGCAAATTCGGTTAGCCCGAAGAAACCTACCCGGGAGTAGCTGGCCGAAGCTCTGTGACCATGGTTACATCGGAGCAGCGACTGAAGCAGGCGGTCCAGCTAATCATGCAAAGAGGCATAACAGGGGAGGTCCGGCATATGGCGGGCAGGTTTGAAATACATCGTGTAAGTGACGAGTGCTATCGGCTCAGGCTCACTGACTCGAACGGAAACACCGTGGCGGTTTCGCCCGACTTCAAGCATCTTGGTGCATTGAAGGACGGCATCAACGCCCTGCGTGAAAACGCAGCAACCGGCATTGTTGTTGATCTTAGGCAGCAGCCGCTCACCAGCTGAGGCGGTGTGCGCGCGCCCGGCGGGCTCAGTCCCGCCGGGCCACACGGACCCTGCGAGCTACCCCGAACCTATGAGCTATCCCGAACCTAGAAGACCACCTCATGGAGCCGCGTCCGGTCCCACGGCACGGCCCAGCCCAGCTGCTCAAAGAGTCCATCGAGAATGATCCCGGTGAAGCCCCAGACAAGCACGCCGCTGACCAAGAAGGCCGGGCTGCTGAACGTCCTGCCGTCGCGACTGACCGTGGCTGTCACCCGGTTGGCGGGGTCCAGCAGGTCCCGGACGGGGATCCGGAAAACCTGGGCGGATTCGGCGTAGTCCACAACGTGCACCGGCGACGGCGACGCCCACCATCCGAGCACCGGCGTCACCAGGAAGTTGCTGCGCGCCAGCCCAAGCTCCTGCAGCACGCCCAGGACCTCCACACCGGCGGAGTCCAGTCCGGTTTCCTCCTCGGCTTCCCGCAGGGCTGCGGCAACCGGGGTTTCGTCCTCGTCGATGGAACCGCCGGGAAAGGCGACCTGGCCGGGGTGGGAATCCAGGGTGTGCGCGCGTTCCAGCAGCAGGACATCAAGATCTGCCGCGGCCAGGGGTTTGCCGGAGGCCGCGGGAACGTCGTCCAGCACACCGAAAAGCATCAGGACTGCCGCCTTGCGGGCTATGGTTTCATCCACAGTCAGTGCCGCCCAGGCAGTGTTCGGCGCGGTGACGTCGCCGCTGTCCGATCTGCGCACCAGGTCGATCAGGTCCTGGCGTGCGCTCACGGGTGCCGCCTCTGCGATTCCATCCGGATTTCAGCGGCGCGGTGCGTCTCGGCCAGCAACCGTTCCAGGAGGCTCTCGCTCCCGGGCGCCAACTCGTATTTAAGGAGTTTGGCAGCTTTGACGGGGTCAGTCTCGCCCAACCCATAGCTGGGGCACCAGTTGGCTACCGGACACGCGCCGCAGGCTGGCTTCCGTGAGTGGCACACCCGCCGCCCGTGGAACACCACCCGATGCGAGAGCATGGTCCAGTCCTTGGGCTCAAACAGTTCAGCGACGTCGAATTCGACCTGTACCGGGTCCTCGGACGTGGTCCAGCCGAAGCGCCGGGCGAGCCGGCCGAAGTGCGTATCCACAGTGATCCCGGGGACGCCGAAGGCATTGCCGAGCACCACATTGGCAGTCTTACGCCCCACTCCCGGCAGCGTCACCAGGTCTTCCAGACGGCCGGGGACCACGCCGTCGTACTCGTCCACCAGGCGGGTGCTCAGGGCCAGCACGCTCTTCGTTTTGGCCCGGAAAAAGCCGGTGGGCTGCAGGATCGCTTCCAGTTCGGCGGGATCGGCCTCTGACATGGCCCGGGCGTCCGGGTACCGTGCGAACAGGATCTTGGTGACCTGGTTGACCAGCACATCGGTGGTCTGGGCCGACAGGACGGTGGCCACGACCAGTTCAAACGGGTTTCGGAAATCCAGCTCGGCGTGGGCATAGGGATACTTCTCCGCCAGGGCCTTGTTGATCCGCCGCGCCCGGCGCTTCAACGCCAGCAAAGACTCCGGGGCTGTTGCGGCCGGGCCGGATCCGGGTTTACGGGACGTGGCCACGGGGCCGGCTAGCCGCGCTCGATGTTGCTGAGGTCGCGCAGCACGCCCACCCGTCCGTCGGTGTGCTGGACCAGGAATTCGTGGCCCCGGTCTTCCAGGGCCAGCACCCAGCCGCCCGGTTCAATCACAAAGGCGGGGGCGCCGGTCTGGGGGTCCACCGCGGTCCGGTGCTGTGCCACGGCAAACCAGAACGCCTCATGCGCCGGCTCTTCGTACGATTCTTCCGGCCTGGATGCCGGATCCACGGTGGCGCCGATGGGCTCCACGCGGCGCACCTGCTGATGCACGGCCGTCGGCGCAGGTTCCGCGGCAGACTGGCGAGTCGAGGCAGCGACGCCTGTGCCGACGTCGTGGGTTGCTGCTTCAGGGGCAGCGGCGGCGGACGCCGTAGCGGTCGGCGTAGGGGCAGCCGCAGCCGCGGTCGGGATGTCACCCGCAGATGTCTCCGCAACGGCGGGCGCCGTGGAGGTGCCCTTCGCTGAAAGGGAAGGCACGACGTCGGCCGCCTGGGTTGCGGGGCTCGGGTCGCCGGCAGCGGACCACTCGCTCACCTCGGGGGCGGAGGAGACGGCAGCGGCGGCAGCCGGGGCAGCCGGGGCAGAGAAGGCTCCGGCCGAAGCGGCGGGGGTGGCGGCACGCGCAGAAGTTGCCGCCGCCGAAGATGGGGCAACAGGCGCGGAAGCCTCCGGAACGGGCGTGGCCGCAGGCTTGGGTTCCTTGGGCGTGTGCGGCTTGGGCAGCGGGACAGCCGAGTCGCGCGCCATCACGTGGGCCGGGGTTTCGTCCCGCCCCAGGAAGTCGCCGGCGAAGTACGGAATGAAGCGGCTCAGCACGGTGCCCGCGAACAGCACGACGGAACCCACCAGGCCCACCAACAGGCTGGGCACGAAGGCCGCGGCCGTGGAAACGAAGAAGAACGCCAGTGCAAAGGAAGCCACCACAGACCCAAACTGGTCAACGGACAGCGAACCGATGCGGACCTTCGTGGCGGGAGCGAGCCGGCGGGCAGCAAAGAGTGCCGTGACAATCAGCGGCAGCACAATGCCGAGACCCAGGAAGAACAGGCTGCCTGCATTCCAGAGATTAAACCGGCCGAAGAAGATGGGCAGCAGCGAGGCAACCAGCAGAATGAGGGTGGCGGCGAAAACCGCCAGGTCCCGCAGCGTGAACGGACCCAGCACGGCCTGGTTGGTGGTGCCCGGCTTGGCGCCGGCAGGCTTCTGCACGCCCTTCGCTGAGCCGCCTCCCGGGGTGCTGCCAGGCCCGGCCTCGGTTGCGCGGCCAAACTTCTGGCCGAAGCTTTGCTGGTTCATTCTGTACTCCTTAGCGTGGCGGCACCGGGACGGTTCCGTCCCAAAACTGTGCCGTCCGAAACGGCGGCAACGGCCAGGCCCGGCAGTGATACACCGGATCCGACAGCTCCGTAGAAAGTCACAATTCAATCTCAGCCTAGTCAACCGCATGGCCGATCACTAGCTGATCCGCAGTGGCGGGACGCCAGCGGGCAGGGTCCTTTAACCATTCAACGCTAAATAAACGCCGTTCGCGGGGGCCATTGTGACAGCGGACACGTCGCAGCCCCGGCGCGTATTAGGCTTGATTCCGGAACAGCTCTTTGCGGAATGTCCGTGATCGGCCGCTACCCTGCCGCGCAAAGCGGCGGAGCACGGCCGGGCGACGACAGCCGCTGAAAAGACCGATGAATGATGAGGTTCACCATGTCTCAGGACACTCCCGGCTCCACGGCCACCGCTCCCGCAGCTTCCGTGCAGACCGACCAGCAGGGCGACGCCTTTGAAAACCTGCTGCACGAAAACCGCACTTTCGCCCCCAGCCCCGAATTCGCTGCCGACGCCGTTGTCACCGCCGCTGACTATGCAGAGGCCGACGCCGGCCGCCCGGCTTTCTGGGCGAAGAAGGCCCGCGAACTGCTCACCTGGAGCAAAGACTTCGACCAGGCACTGGACTGGTCCAACCCGCCGTTCGCCAAATGGTTCGTGGGCGGCGAGGTCAACGCCGCATACAACGCGCTGGACCGCCATGTGGAGAACGGCCTCGGGGACCGGGTGGCCATCTACTTCGAGGGCGAACCCGGCGACTCCCGCACCTACACGTACGCCCAGCTCACTGAAGAGGTCAAGAAGGCCGCCAATGCCTTCGAGTCCCTCGGGGTTGGCAAGGGTGACCGGGTGGCCGTTTACCTGCCCATGATCCCGGAGGCCGTCATCACGCTGCTGGCCTGCGCCCGCATCGGTGCCGTGCACTCCGTGGTGTTCGGCGGGTTCTCCGCCGACGCCCTGCGCTCCCGGATCGAGGACGCCGAAGCCAAGCTCGTTGTCACCGCGGACGGCACGTACCGCCGCGGCAAGCCCAGCGCGCTCAAGACCGCCGTGGACGAGGCCCTTTCCGTCGACGGGCACACGGTCCAGAACGTTGTGGTGGTCAAGCGCAACGGCCAGAACGTGGACTGGCACGAAGGCCGGGACCACTGGTGGGCGGACACCGTGGAGCTGGCCTCCGCCGAGCACAAGGCGGTGGGACACGACTCCGAACACCCGCTGTTCATCCTGTACACGTCCGGCACCACGGGCAAGCCCAAGGGCATCCTGCACACCACCGGCGGCTACCTCACCCAGGGCGCCTACACCCACAAGGCCGTGTTCGACCTCCACCCCGAAACGGATGTCTTCTGGTGCACGGCCGACGTCGGCTGGGTCACCGGCCACACGTACGTCGCCTACGCCCCGCTCATCAACGGCGCCACCCAGGTGATGTACGAGGGCACCCCGGATTCCCCGCACCAGGGCCGCTGGTGGGAGATCATCGAGAAGTACAAGGTCTCCATCCTGTACACCGCCCCCACGGCCATCCGGACCTTCATGAAGTGGGGACGGGACATCCCGGACAAGTACGATCTGACCTCCCTCCGGGTCCTCGGTTCCGTGGGCGAATCCATCAACCCGGAAGCCTGGATGTGGTACCGGGAGGTCATCGGCGGCAACAAGGCACCGATCGTGGACACGTGGTGGCAGACCGAAACCGGCGCCCAGATGATCGCCCCGCTGCCCGGCGTCACCGCCACGAAGCCCGGCTCGGCCCAGACCCCGCTGCCCGGCATCGCGGTGGACGTCGTTGATGAGCAGGGCGAATCCGTGCCGGACGGCCACGGCGGCTTCCTGGTGATCCGGGAGCCTTGGCCCGCCATGCTCCGCGGCATCTGGGGCGACCCCGAGCGGTTCAAGGAGACCTACTGGTCCCGCTTCGAAGGCATGTACTTCGCCGGCGACGGCGCCAAGAAGGACGAGGACGGCGACATCTGGCTCCTGGGCCGCGTGGATGACGTTATGAACATCTCCGGGCACCGGCTCTCCACCACTGAAATCGAATCCGCCCTGGTCAGCCACCCGTCCGTGGCCGAAGCCGCCGTTGTGGGCGCCGCGGACGAGACCACCGGCCAGGCCGTCGTCGCGTTCGTGATCCTGCGCGGCGACGCCGTGGACAAGGGCGAGGTCACCATCCAGGAACTCCGCAACCACGTAGGCAAGGAAATCGGGCCCATCGCCAAGCCCAAAACCATCCTCGTGGTCCCGGAACTGCCCAAGACCCGCTCCGGCAAGATCGTCCGCCGCCTGCTCAAGGACATCGCCGAAGGCCGCGAATCCGGCGACGCCACTACTCTGGCCGACACCACAGTGATGCAGCAGATTGCGCAGTCGCTCAGAAAGTAACAGCCGCCTCACCACCCGGCCCGGCGCCATCGAGTGGCCCCGATTCTCCCGTCCCCACGGGAAAATCGGGGCCGCTCGCTGTTTGGGACGATTCAAAAAAGTCAATACCAAGAATGTTATTTCCCGTTCTTCCATGTTCTGTTTTGACCGTTTATAGTCAGATGCAATGTGAGGTGTCTCACATGCGGCTATTTTTCAAGGGAGAGAACATGGCTTCACAGTTTGATCCGTCTGCAACTGCTTTTCCCAGCAGGCGAAGCATCCTCAAGACCGTTGGCATAGGCGCAGCAGGCCTGGCCGGCATTCCACTGCTCGCAGCCTGCACGGGCGGAAGTGCGCCATCCGCCACGGGTTCCGGCTCCCCCGGCCTTACCTTCGGTTCCGGGTCCTCCGATGACGTCCCCAAGCGGGCGTACCAGGCTGTCACCGACGCCTTCACGGCCAAGACCGGCAAGAAGGTCACCACGAACGTGGTGCCCCACAATGATTTCCAGAACAAGATCAACTCCTACCTGCAGGGCTCCCCGGACGATACGTTCACGTGGTTCGCCGGATACCGCATGCAGTACTACGCAGGCAAAGGGCTCCTTGCGCCCATCGACGACGTCTGGGAGACCATCGGCGGCAACTACTCCGATGCGCTGAAGAAAGCCTCCACCGGACCGGACGGCAAGATGTACTTCGTACCCAACTACAACTACCCGTGGGGGTTCTTCTACCGGAAGAGCCTCTGGGCCGAAAAGGGGTACGAGGTGCCGGAGACCTTTGACGCCCTCAAGGCCCTCGCCACGAAGATGAAGGCAGATGGCATCATTCCCATCGGCTTCGCCGACAAGGACGGCTGGCCGGCCATGGGCACGTTCGACTACATGAACATGCGGCTCAACGGCTACCAGTTCCATGTGGACCTGTGCGCGCACAAGGAATCCTGGGACCAGCAAAAGGTCAGCGCGGTCTTCGACACCTGGGCGGCGCTCCTTCCCTTCCAGGATCCGGCAGCCCTCGGCCAGACCTGGCAGGACGCCGCCAAGGCGCTGGAAGCCAAGAAGACCGGCATGTACCTGCTGGGTTCCTTCGTCACCCAGCAATTCACCGACCCGGCGGTGCTGGCGGACATCGATTTCTTCGCCTTTCCGGAAATCGCCATGGAAGGCCGCGACGCCGTCGAAGCCCCCATTGACGGCCTCCTGCTGTCCAAAAAGGGCGGGGAGAACAAGGCGGCCCGCGACTTCATGGCGTTCCTCGGCACCGCCGAGGCCCAGGACGCCTACGCCGCCGTGGATGCGTCCAACATTGCCACCGCCAAGGGCACGGACACCTCCAAGTTCAGCCCGCTCAACAAGAAGTGTGCGGACACCATCGCCGACGCGAAGTACATCAGCCAGTTCTTCGACCGGGACGCCCTGCCCGCCATGGCCAATAACGTGATGATCCCGGCCCTGCAGAGCTTCATCAAGGACGGCAAAATAGACGTCAAGAACCTCGAGGCCCAGGCCAAAACGCTCTACGCCGCGCAGTAAATCCAGGGCCGCACTTCCAGCCTCGTCAGCGCCGTTTCCAAGGCGACCAGCCAGAACGGAACGACGACGGCGGCGCAGGCTCCCGCCGCCGTCGTTCCCTTCCAGCGTCCCCACCAATAGAGGGAAGACTTCCATGAGCAGCACCGCACAAGAACTGATACCGCCGGAAGCGCGGGAGCCCGGCGGCGGCCGTATCCGGCGGGCCAGAGGCGGGCGGGTCCGCCGCCTGACCGGGCGGGACAAAGTGGTCCTGTCGCTGATGGTGGGGATCCCCACCCTAATCGAACTGACCCTGGTCTGGCTGCCGACGCTGATGTCCGTGGGGCTCAGCTTCAGCCGTTGGAACGGCCTGGACCTGGCCGACATACGCCCCGCCGGCACGGCGAACTACCAGTACATCACCCAGGACTACCCGCCCTTTTGGCCGGCGGTGCAGCACAACCTGCTGTGGCTCCTGTTCCTGGCCCTGATTGCCACACCGCTGGGCCTGCTGCTCGCCGTGCTGCTGGACCAGAACATCAGGGGCAGCAAGATTTACCAGAGCATCTTCTTCGCACCCGTGATGTTGTCACTGGCCCTGGTCGGCATCATCTGGCAGCTCTTTTACCAGCGCGACAACGGACTCCTAAACTTCCTCCTGGGCACCGCCGGGACACCGCAGGCCGTCGACTGGTTCGGGGACTCCTCCGTGAACATCTGGGCCGCCATGATCGCGGCGACGTGGCGGCATGCCGGCTACGTCATGCTCCTTTACCTGGCCGGGCTGAAGGGCGTGGACCCGACCCTCAAGGAAGCCGCCGCCATCGACGGAGCCAACGCAGGGCAGACTTTCTTCCGCGTGGTGTTCCCGGCCATGCGCCCCATCAATATCGTCATCGTGGTGATCACTATCATCGAATCGCTGCGTGCCTTTGACGTGGTTTACGTCATCAACCGCGGAACCAACGGCCTGGAAATGCTCAGCGCCCTAGTGATCCAGAACCTCGTGGGCGAAGGCCAGGTGATCGGCGTCGGCTCGGCACTGGCAGTGGTGCTGCTGGTCATCTCCCTTGTTCCCATCGTCTTCTACCTCAGCCGCACCTTCGGCAAGGAGAACAAAGCATGAGCACCAACACAGCCCGCACCGGCCGGACTGCTGCCGCAGCGGCGCCCCGCTCCGGCAGCAGGCCCAAGCGCCACTACGGGACCCATATCTTCCTGGCCGTCATGGCGGTGATGTGGCTGATCCCGCTGGGTTGGTCGCTTTTCACCGCCCTCCGCCCGGTGGCCTCGACGAACCAGTACGGCTATTTCAGCTTTGCCGGCGACTTCAACTTCGACAACTTCGCCCAGGCCTGGACCCAGGGCGGGTTTTCCACGTACTTCTGGAACTCGGTCATCATCACCGTCCCGGCTGTGCTGCTGACCCTGTTCCTTGCCTCCCTCATGGCCTTCGCCGTCAGCCGGGTGAGCTGGAAGTTCAACATCACGCTGCTCATCATGTTCACCGCCGGCAACCTGCTTCCCCCGCAGGTCCTCGCCGCCCCGCTGTTCGAGATGGCAAAGCACTTCGAAGTGCCGTACTCGTTCAGCGATTCCGGAAACATGCTGAACACCTACATCATTGTGATCGCGGTCAATACCGCCTTCCAGATGGGTTTCTGCACCTTCGTCCTGTCCAACTACATGAAGGCGCTCTCCGCGGACCTGACCGAGGCCGCCCTGGTGGACGGGGCCGGCATCTGGCGGCAGTACCGGGAGATCATCATGCCACTCTGCCGGCCGGCGTTCGCCGCACTCGGCACGCTTCAGGTCATCTTCATCTACAACGACTACTTCTGGCCCCTCATCTTCATCCAGAGCGGCAACCGGCTTCCGATCACCACGGCCATCAACAACCTGCAGGGCGAATTCCTGAACAACTACAACCTCCTGGCCGCCGGCGCAGTCATCACTGTCATTCCCACGCTGGTGATCTACCTGCTCCTGCAGCGGCAGTTTGTTGCGGGGCTGACTCTTGGTTCAAGCAAGGGGTAGACCATCATGGAACGTGACGGGGATATCACACCCGCCTCAGCCCGAAAGGAATTACATGCTCCCCGCAGCACGCCACCAGGCAATCGTGGACGCCGTCCAGCGCGAACGGGTTGTCCGCGTCTCGGACCTCGCCCAGCAACTGGGCGTTTCCCTGATGACTGTCCGCCGGGATATCGAGCTGCTGGAGGATGGTGGCAAACTGGAGCGTATCCACGGCGGCGCCAAGCTCCCCGGCGATGTCAGCACGCATGAGCCTGGCTTCGAGCTCAAGTCCACCCAGCTGACCGCGGAGAAGCGCGCCATCGCGCTGGAGGCTGCCGGCCTGGTGCATGAGGGCATGGCTGTCGGTCTCAGCGCCGGGACCACCACGTGGGCCCTGGCCAAGGAACTGGTCAACGGCCCGCGGATCACGGTGGTCACCAACTCCGTGCGCATTGCTGACCTCTTCCACCACGCCGCGTCCGGCGGCTCGGCCCGCTTCACATCCACCGTGATCCTGATCGGCGGCGAGCGCACGCCGTCGGACGCTTTGGTGGGACCCATCGCGACGGCGGCACTCAAGCAGCTGCACCTGGACGTGCTGTTCCTGGGCGTGCACGGCATGGACGCCGACGCCGGCTTCACCACCCCCAACCTGTTGGAGGCCGAGACGGACCGGGCGTTCGTCGCAGCCGCCCGGAAAACCGTGGTCCTCGCCGACCACACCAAGTGGGGGCTCCTGGGCATCAGCACGATTGCCCCGCTGGACGCCGCAGATGAGGTCATCAGCGACGCC
>NZ_JAKFFD010000080.1:0-3180 GCF_036675385.1 Pseudarthrobacter sp.
GCAGCTGCAGCTGACGGTGTGGGAACAGTGGCTCTAAGGGACTTTGGCGTCCTCCACGCCGGTTTCGGCCGATGATGCCTGTTGGGCGAAGCTTGCTTGTTGGGCGGAGCCCGACGACGGATGTGCTGCGACGGCCGCTGCGTGCTCTGCCAGTACGCCCGTTTGATGGCGGATCTTCAGGCGGTACAGCAGGGCTCCGCCTGCCGTGACGGCGGCAACGAACAACACCCCGCCCCACTGCAGGTACCACTCGAACGGCGGCACCGAGTTGTAGATCTCCGGCCGGGGCCAGACCAGATTCAGTGTCATGGCACCGCCCCAGAAGACCGCGAGGATGTTCACCGGCAGACCCCATCTGCCCAGGCTGAATCCGGGCTCGGTGCCGTCCGCGGCGAGCGGCCACTTCTTCAGGAGCCGGTTGCGCAGCAACGGAACAGTGACCAGGAGGTAGGACAGGTAGATCAGGACGATGCTGATGCTGGACATGATGGTGAAGATGGCTGGCTGCATCACGTTGACCAGCAGCGGAATGACGGCCATAACGCCGATCACGATCGCCGCGATCTTGGGGGTCCTGCGGACCGGATCCACCTTGCTGAGCTGCCGGCTGAACGGCAGGTTGTTGTCCCGGGCCATGGCGAACATCATGCGGATGGCGGCGGCATGGACAGCCAGGGTACAGACCACCACGGCCACCACGATGCAGGCCAGGAAGGCCTTGCCGAAAGGTCCGCCCAGGACGGAGAGCACAATGTACTGCAGGCCACCGTCGGCAGCTCCCACCTTGGGATCGGCCAGGTCCGGTGCGGCCAGGATGCCAAACAGCAGGATCAGGCCGCCCAGCACGAACGAGGCCGTAATGGCCCGCAGGATGGCTTTGGGTGCCGTGCGCTTGGGGTCCTTCGTTTCTTCACCCAGGGAGCTGGCGGTGTCGAAGCCGTACATAACGTAGCCGGAGGCCATGGCGCCGATCAGGAACACACCGAAGAAGCCGAGGTCGTGGCCTTCCCCGAAGCCGGCGGTGTCGAAGAAGACCTCAGGCCCCCGCACAACGTGCCACCCCAGCGCCAGGATCAGCAGCACGGCAGCGGTCAGCTCAACAAAGACGCCGATGCTGTTGATCCTGGTCATCAGCTTCACGCCGAAGGCGTTGATGAGGGTGGAGATGGAAATCATGATGCTCGCCAGCAGCACGCCGTTGAGGGCGAAGTCGTAGGTGCCCGTTCCGTCACCGATGATCTGGAAGCCTGACCAGAGCTGCGGAAGGGTGAGCTGCAGGGCCAGGGCCACGGCGCCCAGCGCCACGATGGACGAGATGAGCAGCAGCCAGCCCGCCAGCCAGGACCAGGTCCCGGAGGTGAGCCGCTTGGCCCAGTTGTACACCGATCCGGCCACCGGGTAGCGGCCCGCCAGCTCGGCGAAACACAGGGCCACCATCAGCTGGCCTGCGAAGACGAGGGGCCAGGACCACGCGTACGCCGGGCCGGCCATGGAAAAGCCAAAGTAGAACAGTTGAAAAACACCAGTGAGGATGGAGATGTAGCTGACACCTGCCGCGAAGCTGGCAAACTTGCCGATGCTCCGGTCCAGGGTCTGCGAATAACCAAACTCGTCCATGCCGCTTGAATCAATACTCTTGCTGGGTTCCGCCATGTGGACTCCTAAATCAGAAAAGCACGATAGTGATGACCGGCCGGCCGTGGCGCATGGAAGGTCGGTGCCCTGCCGCCGGGACCTTGCCGCTTAGGCGAGGGACGCGGTGAGCTCCATTTCTCCTGAGGTCATGGTTTCGCCGGACCGGCTGGTGCGGATGAGGTCCGCGCAGCGCTCGCCGATCATCATGACGGTGATGTTGGGGTTGACCGTGACGTGTTCTGGCATGACGGACGCATCCGCCACGCGCAGGCCGGTGACGCCTTTGACCCGCAGCTCGGGATCCAGCGGCGACATCCCGTCGTCGGCCGGCCCCATCCGGACGGTGCCGACGGGGTGGTACACGGTGTTGTGGGTCTTGCGGATGTAGTCCCGCAGTTCCTCGTCCGTCTGCGCCTCGACGCCGGGCGACAGCTCGCGGCCGGTCCATGCGGCCATGGCGGGCTGGGCGGCGATTTCGCGGGCCTTGCGGATGCCGGCCACCATAACCCGCATGTCGTGGCCGTCCGGATCCGTGAAGTAGCGCGGATCCACCATGGGCTTGTCGCGGAAGTCGCGGCTGCGCAGCCGGACGGTGCCGCGGGAGCGGGCGTGCGTGACGTTCGGGGTGAGGCTGAAGCCGTTCTCCGTGGTGGGGTAGCCGTGCCGCAGGGTGTTCATGTCGAACGGGACGGAACCGTAGTGCATCATCAGGTCCGGGCGGTCCAGGCCCTCCTCAGTGGGGCTGAAGATGCCGATTTCCCACCACTGCGTCGAGGCCTGGACCATCGGCTGCCTGGCCTCGAACTGCACCACTCCTTCGGGGTGGTCCTGCAGGTGCTCACCCACACCGGGTGAGTCCACCAGCACCTCGATGCCGTGCTGGGCGAGGTGGGCTGCCGGGCCGATGCCGGAGAGCATGAGCAGCTTGGGCGAGTCGATGGCGCCGGTGGACAGGATGACCTCGCGGCGGGCGGAGAGCCGGTGGGTCCGGCCGAACGCAGAGTCCACCACGTCGACGCCCGTGCAGCGCTTGGCCGCGTCGAACACCAACTGGCGGGCGCGGAGGCCGGTCAGCAGGGTGAAGTTTCCGCGCTCCATGATGGGGTGGATGTAGGAGACCGAGCTGGAGGACCGGGTGCCGTCCGCACGGCGGTTGATCTGGAAGAAGTTGGCGCCGTTGACCACGGTGGTTCCCGTGTTGAACTTTGCCCGCGGAATGCCGGCCTGCTCGCAGGCGTCCAAAAGCGCGACGCCGGCAGGATCCACCGGGGGCACGTTCATCAGGTGCACGGGGCCAGAGCCGCCGTGGTGCGGCGCGTCCGGGCCGGCGTCCTCGTTGGTCTCCAGCCGCTGGTAGAGCGGCCAGGCGGTTTCAGCGGTCCAGCCGGTGGCGCCGTATTTGGATTCCCACTCGTCCAGGTCTTCGCGCGGGGCCCAGAACGCGATGCAGGAGTTGTGGCTGGAGCAGCCGCCCATGACCTTCGCCCGGGCGTGGCGCATGAAGGAGTTGCCGTTCTCCTGCGGTTCCACCGGGTAGTCCCAGTC
>NZ_JAKFFD010000061.1:0-14947 GCF_036675385.1 Pseudarthrobacter sp.
GTTTCCTGCCCAGTTCTTCATGTGCTCGGCTTTCGGGTGAAGGTACGTTTCGCTCCAGCAACTGTGAGCGCTAACAATATCCCTGTCAAGACGCTCCGGCCGCCTCCCGCCGGGGAGGGCGGTAACATCATCAGCAGGTCATCCGCAGCGGCATTCACTGGCCGCCGGCTTTGGCCCAACAGGCTTTGAAAGGGGAGCGGTGCGCGCAACAGTCAAGGACGTCGCGCGTCGTGCCGGCGTTTCACCCAAGACTGTCTCGAACGTGATGAACGGGATCATTCCGGTCAGCGGAGCCACCAGGACCAAGGTGGAACAAGCCATCCTCGAGCTGGACTACGTGCCCAACCTCTCCGCCCGCGGACTGCGCAACGGGAGGTCCGGCGTCATTGCGCTGGCCCTGCCCGATCTTGGCACGCCGTACTCCGCAGAAATTGCCCACCACATTGTGGAGGTGGCTCACGAGCAGGGCTGGATCGTGCAGATCGAGGAGACCGGCTCCGATCCCCAGCGCGAGCACGAACTCATGGTGCGGGCCCGCTCCAACCTGATCGACGGACTGATCCTCAACCCTGTGGTGCTGGATGAGAGCGCAGTCCAGGTGGGCGTTGCCCTTCCGCCCGTGGTCCTGCTCGGCGAGGTCCCGCAAAAGCTCGCCGACCGTGTCTTCGTGGACAGCTTCGCTGCCGCCCGTGACATGACGCTCGCCCTGGCGCAGCCCGGGCGCCGGCGGATCGCCGTCCTGGGAACTACCCAGGGCAGGGGATCGGCTGCGGCGATCCAGCGAACCCAGGGTTATGAAGAGGCGTTGGAGATCCTTGGCATCGAACGGGACGAGTCACTGCTTATTCCCTGCGAGAAGTGGACGCCACAGACTGCTGCCGATGCGCTCACTGCCTATCTGGACTCCCATCCCCTGCCCGAGGCGCTGTTCTGCTTCACGGATTCCATGGCCATCGGCGCCTTGAGTGTGCTGTGGAAGAGGGGCCTGCGCATCCCGGAGGACATTGCGGTGGCCGGCTTCGATGACATCGCCGACGGCCGCTATGCGGTTCCGTCGCTGACCACGGTCACCTTCGACAAGCGTGCCATTGCCAGCGAAGCCCTGCGCCTGCTGACGGAGCGGATGGCCGACAGGGGCCACGAGCAGCGCGTGGTTTCCGTGGACTACGCCATCGTGGAGCGGGACAGCAGCCGCTCCTGAAGCGAGACGGCAGCAGCTAAAACGAGAGCCGCCCACCAGATTGTTGGCGCTAACAATTTTCTCTTGCCCTGTCCATTACATCGATGTAATGTGAGGCGTGCGTCACCCCCTGAAGGCATCGGCCCGGGAACGGGGACGCACCGGAACCGGAGTTTTGAGCAACAAGAAGTGACCTTTCCGCGGACCCATCCAAAGGAGTGACGGGTGAAGCAGTTTGAATTTTTCGGGAAGCAAGTGTCCCGACGGCAGTTATTGACAGGAACGGCAGCCTTAGGCAGCGTCCTGGTAGCAGGCGGCCTGACGGGCTGCGGCGGAAACGCCCAAGCCTCTGGCCTGAGGGACATCGGGTTCTGGCACCTACTGTCCGGCGGTGACGGCATCAAGATGCAGGCGATGATCAGCCGAGCCAACGAGGCCAACCCCGGCTTCAAGGTGCACCCCACGGTCCTGGCCTGGGGCCCGCCGTACTACACCAAACTGGCCATGGCATCGGCCGGCGGCCGGCCACCGGAAGTGGCCATCATGCACGCCAGCCGGGTTCCCGGCTACGCCCCCGGCGGGCTCATCGACCCCTGGGACCTGGACCTGCTGGCCGAGCACGGCGTCACCGGCGAAAACTTTGCCCCGCGCATCTGGGAGAAAAGCCAACAGAACGGCAAGGTGTTCTCCATCGCCCTGGATTCGCACCCGTTCGTTATGTTCTACAACACGGACATCGCCGGCAAGGCCGGCGTCCTCGGCAGCAACGGACAACTGCAGGAAGTAGCGTCTCCGCAGGAGTTCATGGCGATGGCCAGGGAAATGCAGAAGGTCACCCAGGCCCATGGTCTGTCCTTCGGCTACCTCGGCAGCGGCTCCCAGATGTGGCGGCTCTTCTACACGCTCTACAAGCAGCATGGCGCGGACATTGAACTCATCCCGGGCCAGCCGATGAAAGTGGACCGCGACGCCGCGATTGAGTCCCTGGAATTCATGGCCTCGCTCTTTGATGACACCATCGCCGCCAAGGCCGGCGACATCAGCACGGGCATCGCGGAGTTCGCCCGCGGCGGCTCGGGAATGCTGTTCAGCGGGGTGTGGGAACTGCCCACGCTCAAGAAAGCCGGACTTCCGGTGGACGCAGCCACCATTCCCACGCTGTACGGAACACCGGCAGCCTACGCAGACTCGCACTCGTTCGTCCTGCCGCGGCAGCTGAATGTGGATGACGCGAAGCGGCGGGATGTCTACAAGTTCGTGAGCGATGTCCTCAAAGGATCAATCTCCTGGGCAGAAGCCGGCCACATTCCGGCCTACCAGCCAGTGGTCCAGTCGCAGGCCTACCGCGACCTCACGCCGCAGATCCACTACGCCAACGCAGCGGACATCATCGCCTACGATCCCGAAGCCTGGTTCAGCGGCTCGGGCTCGGACTGGCAGACCTACTTTGCGGAGAACGTCCAGAACGTTCTCCTGGGCCGCGACAAGGCGGCCGCAGGCTGGGACGCCTTTGAGCGCCGCACCAACACCCTTCTTTCCCGGCCCAACCCGGTCTAACCGCACCGAGCGACAAAGGAGTCCTTCATGAGTTCTTCACTAGCGTCCCGGCGCAGCACCGGCCAGCCGGACATCGCCACAGCAACCCCACCCCATCCACCGCGCCGCCCCTCACAGAGCCGGACCAGGAGCAACCTGAGCGGCTGGGGATTCGCCACCCCGTTCCTGGTCTTCTTCCTGGTCTTCCTGGTGTGGCCCATTCTCTACGGCATCTATATGAGCCTCACCGGCAAGTCCCTGACCGGAGCCAATGACAGCCTGATCGGCTTCGCGAACTACGCCGAGGCACTGGCCGACGCCGACATGTGGCGTTCCCTGGGAAACACGCTCTATTTCACCGTCATCAGCACCGTCCCGCTGGTCCTCGTGGCCCTGGTGATGGCGGCCCTGCTGAACGTGGGGCTGCCTGCCCAGTGGCTGTGGCGGCTTTCCTACTTTGCCCCGTACCTGCTGGCCTCCACGGTGGTCTCGCTGTTCTTCACCTGGATGTACAACCCGCAGCTTGGCCTGATCAATGACTCCCTGTCCAAGCTGGGCATCCCCAAAGTCGCCTGGCTCAACGATCCCAACGTGGCCATGTGGGCGATCGTCATCGCCACGCTGTGGTGGACCGTGGGGTTCAATTTCCTGCTGTACCTGGCCGCGATGCAGAACATCCCCGCACAGCACTACGAGGCAGCGTCCCTGGACGGCGCCGGAGCCTGGCGGCAGTTCTTCTCGATCACCCTGCCGCAACTGACCCCCACCACGGTGATGATCGTGCTCCTCCAGATCCTCGCGTCCATGAAGATCTTCGATCAGGTGTACCAGATGACCGCCGGCGGGCCCGGAGGATCAACCCGCCCGGTGGTGCAGTACATCTTTGAAACCGGCTTCACCGGCTACCGGCTGGGGTACTCCGCAGCCATCTCCTACATATTCTTCGGACTGATCGTGCTCATTTCGGTCATGCAGTTCGCCGTCACCCGCCGCAGGAGTGCATAACCATGGCAACCCCTACCCTCACCCGTCCCGCCCCCCGCACCAGCACCAGCGAAGGGCTCCGCCGCCCGCGCAAGAAGATGACCGCAGGCAAGATCGCCGCCCTCGTTGTGGCGGCGTTCATCGCCGTACTGTGGCTGGTTCCGTTCGCCTGGGCCACGGCCACCGCTTTCAAGACCGAGACGGATGCCGCAGCTCCGAAGGTCAGCTGGATGCCGCCGTCGGGCTTTACCGCTGAAGCGTTCGTCAAGGTGTTCCAGGACGGCAACATCCCGCTCTGGACGTGGAACTCGTTCTACACCTCGGCGGCCATCACGGCGATCACGCTGGTGATCTCGGCGCTGGTGGCCTACGCCCTGTCCCGGATCGACTTCAAGGGCAAGAAGGTGCTGATGACGGTGATCATTGCCTCGATCATCATCCCGCCGCCGGTCCTCATCATCCCGCTCTTCTACCAAATGCTGGCGCTGCACCTGATCGACACCTCGTGGGCCATCATCCTGCCGCAGGTCATCCACCCGGCCATGGTGTTTGTGCTCAAGAAGTTCTTCGACCAGATCCCCCGCGAGCTCGAGGAAGCCGCCGTGATGGACGGAGCCAGCCGCCTGCGGATCTTCACCCAGATCATCCTGCCGCTGTCCCGGCCCATCCTGGCCGCCGTCGCGATCTTTGTGTTCATCGGCGCCTGGAACAACTTCCTGTGGCCGTTCATTGCCACGAACGACGGCGCGCTCCTCACCCTTCCGGTGGGGCTGCAGACCATCAAGAGCGCGTACGGCATCCAGTACGCGCAGAACATGGCCTCCGCGCTCCTCGCGGCGCTGCCCCTGATCCTCGTCTTCCTGTTCTTCCAGCGCCAGATCATCAAGGGCGTCGCGACGACGGGACTCGCCGGAACCTGATCCGGCACCTTACATACCACTCACCAACAGACCTGAACCACAACCAAGGAGATACCGCACATGTCCCGCGCACGGATCACCCTCGACCGCGACTTCACCATCGGCGAAGTCCCCCGCCGCCTTTTCGGCTCCTTCGTGGAGCACATGGGCCGCTGCGTCTACACCGGCATCTACGAGCCGGGCCACCCGGAGGCCGACGAGAACGGCTTCCGCCAGGACGTGCTCAAGCTCGTCAAGGAACTCGGCGCCACCGTCATCCGGTACCCCGGCGGCAACTTCGTCTCCGGCTACAACTGGGAAGACGGCATCGGCCCGCGGGAAAACCGTCCCCGCCGGCTGGACGGCGCCTGGCACACCGTGGAGACCAACGCGTTCGGGCTGCACGAATTCGTGGACTGGTCCCGCCAGGCCGGCACGGAAATCATGGAAGCCATCAACCTGGGCACCAGGGGAGTGGACGCGGCTCGCGAGATCGTGGAATACGCCAACCACCCCGGCGGCACCTACTGGTCCGACCTCCGCGCCAAGAACGGCCACAAGGATCCGTTCGACATCAAGCTCTGGTGCCTCGGCAACGAGATGGACGGGCCGTGGCAGATCGGCCACAAGACCGCCGAGGAATACGGCCGCCTGGCCCAGGAAGCCGCCAAGGCCATGCGCTTCGTGGATCCGGACATCGAACTGGTGGCCTGCGGAAGTTCCAGCTCCAACATGCCGACGTTCGGCGACTGGGAGCAGACTGTCCTGACGCACACCTACGACGAGGTGGACTACGTCTCCCTCCACGCCTACTACCAGGAAAACGAGGGCGACGTCGGCAGCTTCCTCGCCAGCGCAGTGGACACCGACTACTTCATCGAGTCCGTGATCGCCACCGCCGACGCCGTGCGTGCCAAGGGCAAACACAAGAAGCACATCAACCTGTCCTTCGACGAGTGGAACGTCTGGTACCAGCGCGGCCTGGACACCGAGGACCAGCCGCACAACGTCGCCAAGGCGGGCTGGCGCGAGCACCCCCGGGTCATCGAGGACAAGTACAACGTCACGGACGCCGTGGTGGTGGGAACCCTGCTGAACTCGCTGCTCCGCCACGGCGACCGCGTCAAGATCGCCAACCAGGCGCAGCTGGTCAACGTCATCGCGCCGATCCTTTCGGAGGAAAACGGGCCGGCGTGGAAGCAGACCATCTTCCACCCGTTCGCCCGCATGGCGGAGCTGGCCAAGGGCCAGATCCTGCGCCTGTCTGTCGACTCGGACAAGTACGAGAATGCCCGCTTCGGCGGCACCGACCTGGTGGATGTCAGTGCCACGTGGAACGAGGAAACGGGCCGCGTGGCACTGTTCTTCGCGAACCGCGGCCTGGAGGAAGCTGCCGACGTCGAGGTCGCCCTGCGCGGGTTCGACGCCCGCCGGGTGGTCCGTGCCGAGGTCCTGGAAATTCCGGAGGGCGGGGACCGTTTCACTACCAACACCCAAAGCCGTCAGAACCAGGTGGGGCTCAAGCCGCTGGAGGGCGCCAAGGCGAGCGGCTCCGAGCTCCGGCTCACGCTGCCGGCGCTGTCCTGGGCCGTCATTGAGCTGGAGGTCGTCAAGAACTGACTCTTGCCGGACCAAACTAGGAGCGGACGACGGCGGGACCTCCCGCCGTCGTCCGCTCTCTGAGTTTCCGCCCCGCGGTGACTCAGGATGCCGACCGGGTGTCGAACGCCGCAGCCGATTCCCGCAGCAGGCGTGCGACGGTGTCCACCGGCGTGCTGGGTGACCGCCGCCGGTCGAACCGTCGCAGAACGATGCGACGGGTTCCGAGTCCGGGGACGTCCAGGACGTCCACTCCGTCGTGGGCGATGCCGCTTAATGCCAGGGTGGGCACGATCGCAATTCCTTCGCCGGCGGCGACGAGTGCGAGTGCGGTCAGTGTTTCCTGGTACTGGTGCGCACTCTCCATCTGGGCGCCCGTTGACTGACGGAGCCGGCCGAGCACCGCAGCGTTGGCGGCTGTTGGGTCGACGCCGAGCCACGGAAGGGGCAGCCGGGCCAGGTCGATGTTCTCGGTGGTGAGCAGGGCACCCGAGGGGACCACCAGCTTCCACGGCTCGTCCAGCAAGGGCTCCTCGGTCATTCCGGCGGAGAGCGAACGCTGCTCGGCCGTGGTCGAATCGAGCTCCACCACCACTGCGTCGAGCTGGCGCTGGCGGAGCAGCCGCATCAGGTCCGGAAAGTCATCCTCGACGATCCGGATCTGCAATTGCGGGTACTGCGTGCGCCACTCGGGCAGGCGCGGGATCACCACCGTCCGGACAAAGCTGGTGAATCCGCCCACGCGCACAACACCAGCCACTGTGGCCCCGCCTTCGATCCGGGCGCGGGCAACGCTGAGAGCACGTTCAATCTCCTCGCCGGCTTCCGCCACTGCCAGGCCGGCGGGTGTCAAAACTGAGCCTTTGGGCGTGCGCACCACCAAGGCATGCCCGGTTTCGTCCTCCAATTTGGTGAGCTGCTGTGAGACGGCCGAGGGGCTAATTCCCAGTTCGTCAGCCGCAGCCAGCACCCCGCCCGTGCGGGCAACAGCAAGAAGCACGCGCAGCCTGCGCGGATCGATGTCCATGTTAAGTAGTTCTAAACCATGTCTTCAGTGGAATGCAATTGCTCTAAAGGTGGGTCTTACTCATAATTGCTGTTAAAACGACGGGCCTGCGGGAGACGACGGGCATCACCTCTGAAAGGACATCATGGAACTGATGTGGGAAATTGCAGGCTGGTCAGGGGCAGTTCTGATCCTGTCGGCATACCTGTCTGTCTCCATGGGTTGGGTGAAGGCCGGCAAGCACTTCCAGGTGGCCAACCTCATCGGTGCATGTGCCTTCATCATTAATGGTGCGGTCCACGAAGCGTGGCCCTCAGTGGTCACGAACGTTGCCTGGTGCCTTATTTCCGCCATCGCGATTCTTCGCATGCGGTCCACGCAAGAGTCGCCGGTGGCCGCAGTTGAGGCGCCGCAGGTGCAATTTCCCGGTGTCCCTGACACAACCGGCCAAATCGCTGTTGTCGAGGCAATTACTTTTGCCGTTCATGGCGACGTCGCCGCGCGCGCGGCTGAGTGCCAGGCCAGCCTGCGCGACGGGCGGGCAGCGGATCCAGCGATCCACAGTAGCGCCGCGGTGAAGTGCTAACGGCAGAGACTCGCTAGCTCTGCGGCACTGACTCAAGCGGACGACGGCGGGAGGTCCCGCCGTCGTCCGCTGCGCCAGGTTCAGCATGATGTCCGTTCTGCTTGCTCGGATCTCGTGCCGGCGCTCAGGGGAGCGCGTACACGCGGCGGGCGTTGTCGTGGGCGACGAGTTGCACGATCTTGCGGGCGTCCGCCTCGGAACAGTCGTCGTCGTCGATCCATCCGCCCACTACCTTGGTGATTGCGTTGCGCCACAGTCTCGCGCCGAGGTAGTGAAGTTCGGCCGGGCCCAACGCGTCGGAGGAGTACAGGATTTTCGTGAAGGGGGCCAGCTCGAATGAGCGGGCCACCAGATCCCGGCTCCGTGACCCGGTGAAGTTCACGGCAAGGCCCACATCGAGGTAGACGTTTTCAAAGGCGTGGGCCAAATAGCCGGCTTCGCGCTCGAATGGATAGCAGTGGAGCAGCATGATGGGTGTGTCCCGGACTTCGGGGGACCGCAGAAAATCCAGGAGGTACAGGGGATTGGTTTTGTGGAGGTCCAGGTCGCGGTCACCGAATCCAACATGGAATTGCAGCGGAAGCTTCATTGACACCGCCGTATGGATCCCATGGGCAATGAGCGTCACATCGGTGAGCTTCGGGTTGGTGCCGGCGCGCGCGTTCTCCTGCCAGCGGCGGGCTGCTTCAACAACCGCAGCCGGTGCAGGTCGGCTGAGATCCTGGTCGAATCCGGCGCGGTAGGCGAGAACTGTTTTGACGCCCACGGCGCTGCGGGTGAGCTCGTGAAGCCGCTTGCCGAACTCGTCGACGTAATCTGCCGGATTGGCGATCTCCCGGATCACAGACTCGGCGAGCCGTTCCAGCCGGACGATCTCATGGGTCCGCCCACCGGAGACCTCGGCCATGCCCGCCGTGCCGAGGTAGTCAGCGGCATCCAGTCCTGTATCGATCAGCCAGTCGCTCACGCCGGCAGCGCGGGTCATGCGGCGGCACACCTCGAGTTCTCCAAGCTCGGAGCGCCGGCTCCAGTAGTCCGCTGGTGAAGCGTGCCGCGGCAAATCCAGAATGCCGCTGCACCAGCGCCGGATGGCGAGCCCGATTTGGGTGTTGTAGGTGTCCTCGGGCCTGGCCAGTGGTTCGGTGTTTCCCTCGTTGAGCGAGTTCTGAAAGCGTGCCTCATCACCGTCAGCGTGGAACGCGCCATGCACGTGGTGATCAATCAGCCTGACTTGTTCGACGAAGTCCGGGAAAGAACCGCCCGCCATCAGATCGACCAGGCAAGTCGAAAGCGTTCAGCAAGCTCCTCCGGCGAGAGGTCCGCCGCGATTCGCTGTTCGTAGCGCCGGACGGCCACGGTGGCGTCGACGATGGCGTCTCCGAGAAGCCCGCGTGCAAGGCGTGACGTGTCCAGCGTGTCGATGATGGCGGTGGGGGAGTCTGAGAGCAGCCGGACGTTGGCCCGGTGCCGCTCGTCTTCCGAAAGCCGTCCGGGGTCACCCGGGATCTCTGCCGGAAGCCTGCGCCGGCCTCGGATGCCGTCAAGGGCGAGCGCAAGGATGGCTGCGGAGGCCAGATACGCGTTGGCCGACGGGTCGACGATTTTCACCTCGACGTTGGCTCCGTGCGGATTGCTGTTGCCCTCGTTCAGAAAACGCACGGAGGCCTCCCGGTTTTCCAGGCCCCAGCATAAGTAGGCGCCCGACCACGTGCCGGGTGCCAACCGGCTTCCGGACAAGACTGATCCCGTGAGGAAACCCTGGATATCGGGCAGTCCTGCGATGAGTCCGCCAATGGCCGCGCCTCCCTCGGGGCAGATGCCGTGCGGTCCGCTGCCGCCGGAGAACAGCGGCAGGCCGTTCTTGTGGAGCGAAAAGTGCTGGTGGGCGCCGTTTCCGACGGTGCCGGGAAAGGGCAGCGGGGAGAACGAGGCCTGCATGCCATGGGCCCGGGCGACGATGCCAACGATGATCTTGGCAACCACCACGGTGTCCGCTGCCTCAACCGGCGAAGCAGGGGGAAGCGAAAACTCGAACTGGTTCCTGCCGTACTCGGCGTGGATCTGCTCCATCGGAATGCCGGCATGGTTCAGCACCGACAGCAGATCATCGAGGAATTCCGACCGGTCCAGAAGGCCGGTTGCCCCGTACGGAACCCAGGGTGTGGTTTCCAGCGCTGAACCGTCCGGGGCGACGAGGAAGAATTCAAGTTCATGGCCCACCAGTGCCTGGTATCCGGCCTCGTCGAGGCTGCCTTGAACGTCGGCCAGAATTCCGCGGGCACAGGCCGGAGACGCGGCCCCGTCCTGTTCAAAAAGGCTGCCCGGTGCCCATGCCCGGCCAGCCTGCAGGACACGGACTCCCCCGATATCGATCTTGAGGCGCATATCGCCAACGGGGGTGATGCTGTCCGTGAACGCTATCCCGCCGTCGATGGTGAAGACATGCCAGACGGGGGCAGCGCCCATCCCGGATTGGTGGAAGGCTTTGAGCCGGGCTAACGGAACGCTCTTGGCAAGCGTGATGCCCGAAGCATTCACCACCGTGCCGATCACGGTGCGGACGCCGGCCGCTTCGAGCTCGCGCTGAGCCTTGGCAGCAGCGGATTCGTCGGCTGATGCGATTTCAGTCATGCGCTTATCATGCGGCCCCTCCTCGTCCAATGAAAGGTTCGGAAGGTCTGCCGCTCCGCCAGGTTCTGGCCTCTGAGGACGCCGCCTCAGGTGCTGAGGTTCCAGTGGACCCGGATGGCCTCGGCCATTGGGCCGGCGCTGACGTCGACCCGGAAAGCAACGGGTGCGGTCCCCGTCTCCTCGATGACCGAGTCACGGTACACGCGGCCGCATGAGGGACACAGGGTGTAGAGCTCCCCATCCGCCGGCCATTCCGCCAGTTCCGCAGGGACCGGCCTGCTCTCTCCGACGAAGACCGGGATGCCTTCTGAGTTCGCCTGGATCAACCCGTCCTTGCTGACGGTGTTGCCGCACACGCAGGTGATGGTGGTGACATCATGATCGATAACATCGGCGGTTTCAATGTCCACGATGACCTCCCGGCGTTGGAAGAGACGTTCTGCATCTAGCTTATGCCTGCTGGTCCGTGCGGTCGCCCAAACAGACTCCATTTGCCTAATCGGTGACCCTCTGCAGAGGCGCTGCCAACCCGACGCCTCCTGTTCACCGTCCCGAAACCGTTGGCGCCACGCCCGTTCTCCGGCAGCAGGAAGTCTTTTCACGCACCGCCGCCCAGCGCCCCCATCGCCTGGGAAATGAACCGACCCTGCTGTACCAAGGAGAACCCCGTGTTCCTGAAAAGCGCCGTCACAGGCCTCGTAGCCCTCACCTCCCTGACCGGAATCGCCGCTCCGCCGGCCGCAAATCCCGCCAACGCGCCGTCGTCCGTGGTCCTCGGACAGCCGCTGGCCGCAGCCCATGCCCACAACGACTATGAGCACCGCCGTCCCCTGTTCGATGCGCTGGAGCATGGATTCACCAGCGTCGAGGCAGACGTGTGGCTGGTGGACGGCGAACTTCTGGTGGCACACGACCTTGAGGATGCCAAGCCCGGAGTAACGCTCGAGAGCCTCTACCTCGATCCGCTGGACGAGCTGGTCCGGAACCAGGGCCACAGCGTTTACCCCCACTGGGACGGCAGCCTGCAGCTCCTGATCGACATCAAGAGTGAAGGCGAGGCCACCTACGCCGCCATCGAGCAGGAACTGGCCGAGCACCGGGACATCATGAGCCGCTACAGCAACGGCACCACCAACACCGGGCCCGTCACCGCCGTCATCAGCGGAAACCGCCCCTTGGCCACCATGCAGGCGCAGGAAAAGCGGTTCGGCTTCTATGACGGACGCTCCGCCAACCTCACCTCCGGCATGCCTGCCGGGCTGATGCCGCTGATCAGCGACAACTGGACCAAGCTCTTCACCTGGCAGGGTGTGGGCCCCATGCCCGAGGCCGAACGCACCAGGCTCCAGGCATACGTGACTGACGCCCACGCCAAGGGCTACCGGGTCCGCTTCTGGGCCACCCCTGACCAGCCCGGCTCCGCACGCGAAGCTGTCTGGAACGAACTCTTCGACGCCGGCGTGGACCACATCAACACCGACGACCTTGAGGCGCTGGAACAGTTCCTCGCCGCCCGCACGCTCTAAAGCCGCCCCACCCAGCAGACACAGGAACACCACCATGCCTTCAAAGACCATGAAAATGACGACGGCGGCGGCGGCCGTCCTGGCGCTCGGCCTCCTTGCGTCCCAGCCCGCCATCGCAGCCAATAACACCGCTGACAGCACCTCCAACAAGGAGGCCTTCACCTTTGGCGTCATCGGCGACATCCCCTACGGCGCCGCCGAAATCGCCAAATTCCCGTCCCGCATCCAGGACATCAACGCCGACAGCGCACTGAAGTTCGTCACCCACGTGGGCGACATCAAGAACGGTTCCTCGGTGTGCTCAGACGAGTACTTCGCCAACATCCGCTCCCAGTTCGACACTTTCGAGCACCCGCTGGTCTTCACCCCGGGCGACAACGAGTGGGTGGACTGCCACCGCACCAACAACGGCGCCTACAACCCGCTGGAACGGCTGGACAAGCTGCGGGAGGTCTTCTTCGACGAGCCCGGCAAGACGCTGGGCGCCACCATGCCGGTCAAGACCCAGGAGAACCTTGGGCTTCCGGAAAATGTCCGCTTCACGCAGAACCGCGTGGCCTTCTCCGTGGTGAACGTCCAGGGAAGCAACAACTCGCTGCTTCCATGGAGCGGCCTGGGCGAAACCACACCCACGCCCGAGCAGCTTGCCGAAGTTGAGCACCGGACGGATGCTGTTCTGGGCCAGATCCGTGACACGTTCACCGACGCCGAGCGCCGCAACGACCGCGCCGTAGTGCTGATGACGCAGGCCGACATGTTTGATCCCTCGCTGCTCGCCGCGGCCACTGCCAACCCGGAAACGGTCTCCGGGTTCCGGGAGATCGTAGCGGCCATCATTGAAGAGACCAACCGCTTTGACCGCCCGGTCTATCTCATCAACGGCGACAGCCACGTCTTTGCTGAGAACCAGCCGCTGGCGGAAGACGCACCATGGCTGGAGGTCTACGGCCAGCCCGCCGCGGATGACCTGCAGCGCATCACCGTGGACGGATCGGCCAACGCTACCAACTACGTTCGGTTCACCGTCGCCGGCAACAGCAGCGACAGCGACGACGTCCTGAGCTGGGAGAAGGTCCCCTTCAGCCAGTAGGCACCAAACGGAAGCGGACGACGGCGGGGAGCCTCCCGCCGTCGTCCGCTTTAGTCTGCCCTCGAAGTAGCCCAACGCCCGGCCCCTCCTGCGATGCCCCGCGCCCTCAACTCCGGAACGCCGGCGGCGTCTGAATCCCATGAACCCCTTGACGGTGTGATCTGCGTCGCGTAACTTGTTCAACAAGAGGATTGTTCAACAATCCAACGATCGCCGCATTTTCCGACTTCCGCAGCCACCCTGACGGCAAGCCGCCTAAACGCCCAAATGTCCCACCCTGCAACGCCGCAGGCGGGGACAGAAACAGGCACCAGCACCATCCATCCCGCACTCGGATGACATCAACTCTCTTCATGGAGGATTAACATGGCCACTCCCCAAGCAATGGCCCCCGTTGACGCAAAGCCCCCGGTGGCGCGCAAGGACATGTACAAGGCATTCGCGGCCAGCCTGACCGGAACCGCGCTGGAGTTCTACGACTTCGCCGTCTACTCCGCCGCGGCTGCGATCGTTTTCCCGCTCATCTTCTTCCCGGCCGCGGACCCGGTCACGGGCACCCTGCTGGCCTTCTCCACCTACGCCGTGGGCTACATTTCCCGTCCCGTTGGCGGCATCATCTTCGGACGGCTCGGGGACGAGATCGGCCGCAAGAAGATCCTGGTCATTACGCTGATGCTGATCGGTGTGGCCACGTTCCTCATCGGCCTGCTGCCCACGTATGACAACATCGGCGTCATCGCCCCCGCCATCCTCGTGTTCCTCCGCTTCGCCCAGGGCGTTGGCGTCGGCGGCGAATGGGGCGGCGCGGTGCTGCTCTCCAGCGAATTCGGCGACCCGAACAAGCGCGGATTCTGGGCCTCTGCCGCACAGATCGGCCCGCCCGCCGGCAACCTCATGGCCAACGGTGCACTCGCCGTCCTCACCCTGTCCCTCTCCGAAGAAGACTTCCTGAGCTTCGGCTGGCGCATCGCCTTCCTGATCTCCGCGCTGCTGGTGGCATTCGGCCTCTGGATCCGGCTCAAGCTCGAAGACACCCCCATCTTCAAGGCCATGGAAGCCCGGGGCGACAAGCCCAAGGCCCCCATCCGCGAAGTGCTGGCCACCCAGCGCCGGCCCCTCATCGCCGCCATGCTCAGCCGCATCGGCCCGGACGTTCTGTACGCCATGTGCACCGTCTTCACGCTCACCTACGGCATCCAGGAGCTCGGCTTCGACCGCGGCCAGGTGCTCGTCGCCGTCCTGATCGGGTCAGCCCTCCAGATCTTCACCATGCCGCTCGCCGGCGCCATCTCCGACCGCATCAACCGCCGCCTGGTCTACGGAATCGCCGCAGTTGGCGCCGCCGTCTGGGCCTACCTGTTCTTCATCGTCCTCGAGGGACGGTCCCCGGTCATGCTGGTCGTGGGCATCGTGCTGGGCCTGCTCTGCCACTCGTTTATGTACGGACCCCAGGCAGCGTTCGTCGTCGAGCAGTTCTCGCCGCGGCTCCGCTCCACCGGCAGCTCACTGGCCTACACGTTCGCCGGAATCATCGGCGGCGCGATCGCCCCGTTTATGTTCACCCTCCTGCTGAGCACCTATGACAGCTGGGTCCCGGTGGCCATCTACCTCAGCGTCGCCTGCCTGCTGACCCTGGTGGGCCTGGCCCTGGGCCGCGACTCCAACGTGGCCGAGGATGAGGAATACCTGCAGGCCGGGCAGGCGCCGGCTGAACTTGTGGAGTCCAAGTGAGCCAGCCACACGCCCTCCTGGCCCCCGCCGACGCACGCCTGAAGTTCCGCAACGGCCTGGTCACCCCCACCTCCGGCTGGAGCGACGGCTACACCCAGGCGAACCTGATAGCGGTGACGGCCGACTACGCCGATGAATTCATCGAATTCTGCCGGCTGAACCCCAAGGCCTGCCCCGTC
>NZ_JAKFFD010000091.1:0-14941 GCF_036675385.1 Pseudarthrobacter sp.
CAGCAGATTCCTTCAGTTTTCCCGGGTCCTCCGTGGTCCGGGTGTCAGGCGGGGTCGGCGGCGAGGTGGCCTCTTCTGAGACCGAGGCCAGTCCCCCCAGTCGTCGTCGGCCCCCTCATTTTGGACATCCCGCATCGTCTGCACTGTCCGCTCCAGCCGGGCCGTGACCAGTTTGACGGCGTCCTTCGTGGAAATCAGCCCGCCGGCGATCTCGTCCAGCCGCGTGTCTGCGGCCACGGTGTGGCTCCGTCCGTCGGGTAAGGCGTGGAGTGCACGCATCCGCTCCGCCGTGTCGTCGGCAAACTGCCTGACACTGGCGATGATCTCGTCGAGCTGCAGGTGAAGGTCGCGGAAGTTGGTGCCCACTATGTTCCAGTGGGCCTGCTTGGCCTGGAGATGCAGCTCAATCAGGTCCGTGAGGACCATCTGAAGATTGCTGGCAAGGGTGGGTGACGCTTTCATCGTGTTCCTCCAGTGCAGGCGGTTCCGGACGGGGCATCGGCCGGACAGTCATTCTAAGCATACTTAGCAATTAACTAATGACCGGGCGCCGCCTGCGCTCAGCGGACGCGTGCCAGAGCGAACCCGTCCCAGCCTTTGGACCCGACCGTCTGGATCACGGTGGCATCGAGCTGCGGATGTTGGCCCAGCAATTCCAGGGCGCTGATGATCCCGGGGGCATTGATCTGGTCCATGGAAGGATCCAGCACCGCGCCCTCCCAGACGGCGTTGTCCAGGACCACCACGGTTCCCGGCCTGCCCAGGCGCACGGCCCACTCAAGGTACGCGGCGTCGTTTTCCTTGTCCGCATCGATGAACACAAAGTCGAACGGCTCTTGCCCCTCCGACTGCAGCGCGGCCAGGGTGTCCAGGGCAGCGCCCACCCGGATCTCCACTTTGTCCCCCAAGCCGGCAGCCTCCACATTCGCCCTGGCGATGTCCGCATGTTTGGCGAGGTATTCGCACGTCACCAGCCGGCCGCCGTCGGGCAGTCCCTGCGCCATCCAGATGGTGCTAAACCCTGCTAGCGTGCCGATCTCCAGCACCCGGCCGGCGCCGGACAGCTGGACCAGGAGCTTCAGCAGCTTGCCGGCGTTGGGCGTCACTTCAATGGGCGGCATCCCGGCGTCGACGGCGGAGCGCACGGCCTGTATAAGCGCAGTGTCTGGGTGCACCACTGTGGTTGTGAGAAAGTCTTCCACTGCCACCCACCCCGGCTGGGTCTTGTGCTCAAACATGGCCACAGTCTGGCACGCAGGCACGCGACGGTCTAGGAGGCCGGCCGGCGCCAAAAGAATGCCTGGCGTGACGGGAATTAGGAACCGTCTGAGAGTGCCTCTTCCAGGCGGTCCACCTTGGCGCTGAGCTCGCCCTTATAGCCGGGCCGGATGTCTGCCTTGATGACCAGTGAGACGCGGCTGCCAAACTCTCCGACGGCTTCGGTGGCGCGCTTAACGACGTCGAAAACCTCGTCCCATTCGCCCTCGATGGTGGTGAACATTGAGTCCGTCTGGTTGGGCAGGCCCGACTCCCGGACGATCCGCACGGCGGCCGCAACGGCGTCGTGCACTGATGCGTCGGTGGGACGCGATCCCCCTGCAGGCGTACCGGACGGGGCGACTGAAAATGCAAGCAACATAGGGCAAGTCTGCCATGTGGCCCAACCCGAAACGGGTCTGGTGAGGCCGGCGAAGCGTCACATACGTTGCTACCCTACGGTAACCATGAAGGCTGCCTGCGGCATTGCTAACCTGAACGAATGAGCATTGCTGTCGTCCGCAAGCCACTACGCGCAGACGCTGCCCGGAATGTGGACAAGATCATCCTGGCCGCGCGCCAGTGCTTCCGCGAGCATGGGCCGGAGGTTCCGCTCCAGACCATCGCACTGACGGCAGGCGTTGGCCCGGCCACCCTGTTCCGGAACTTCGCCGACAAGGAGGAGCTGGTCCTGGCGGCCCTCAACCGGCAGCTCCGGGAGTCGGTGGACCCTGTCATGGCGGACGCGTTGGCGGACATCGACGCAACTGCGGGACTGCTGCGCGTCCTCGAGGCCATCATGGCCGCGGCCAGTGCCGATGCCAACCTGCTGGGCGCCGTTGCGGGCCGCCGCGAACTCCTCACCGGAATCACCGGCTCACTGATGGATTCCATGAGCGTCCTGCTGGGCCGAGGCCAAGGTCAAGGCACCCTGCGTGCGGATATTTCCATGACTGACATGTTCCGCCTGCTCGCCATGCTGATCGGCGTCGTGGACACCATGGAGCCCGGTTCCGATGCCTGGCGCCGCCCGCTTGCCCTGATCGAGGACGCCATCCGCACGGAACGGCCCCACCGTCCGCTGCCCACGCATGTGCCGCTGCCCGCACCGCAGCTGCAGGGTCCACAGTTCACCTGACAGCACGCGCACTCCCGCCGGACCACCACCACGGGCGCCCCATTGTTGGTGTCCAAACGTTGGATTAGACTCAAGTAAGGTTACGCAGCCAGCCTCTGAATCTTCAGAGGAGTATCAGTTGAAACACACCCAGCGCAGCCAATCCAACGCCATAGTCCGCCGATGAACCAGACCCACTTGTCCCAGGTTATCCACGACCCCCGCGGCCCCGAGGAGATCCTGCCGTCGCTGGCGGCGGAGGACTTGGCCAATCTGCTGGACGCCCTCTACCAAAACCTCGACACTCCCACCCCGATATTCGGTGCACAGGCGTGGTACGAGCTGGCCGTCGAGGAAAGCGCCCGCCGGACCGGGTCGCCAGAGGATGAGCAAACCGCCTGACCGGCGTACACACCGCCCGGATTCCTAGGGCTGGCGGTCTTCGGGCGTGTCCTCCTGCGGCCCGGCGCGGTCTTCCCTCTCCGCCGTGGGAGGCACCTGGCCGTGCTTGTGAGGCTCATGATCGTAGTGATGGGGCACGTGCTCCTTGGCCTCCAACAGGTGCTGCTGCAGCTTCTCCTCCGCATCGCGGCGGCGCCGGGAGGTATCCCGCAGTTCCCGCGTCGATTCGGAGACAGTGGTGTCATAGACCGGCCGCGGCTTCGGGTCTGAAGCCTGGGGGTTGTCGGTTCCGCTGTCCGGATCCGGCGTGTTGGGCTCTGGCTGTTCGTTCATCTTGACTGACTCCTTTAGGCCGTAGCGACAGCCTCACGCCGATACACCGGCCGGCCATCAATCGTCAGGTTCCGTTTCCCGGTTTCGGAGTTCGGCCCGTACGGCCGCGTGCAGGGCGGTGATGTTTGCTTCCTGGCTGACGTCCAGAGCCAGTCTCATCCGCTCGGAGAGTACAACCAGGTCCTCCGGCGGCACGTCTGCCAGGGACCGGAACCGGGTAAAGAAGCGCTTGACCGGTATCCCGGCGCGCCAACCGTCACGTGCTGGACGGCGGGTTTTGCCGGGTCTCGCACCGGCTGGGTGCAGCCTTATTTCCATGGTCAGCGCTCTCACGAGAGTCCACGGCCAACTGCATAGCCAGGCCCATGCTATAACGCATATGAGCCGCACCACCAGTGTTCCGGCGTCGGTTTCACCAGATCGGCGGTCAGTTCCATCCGATGAGCCGCAGCAGGGCTGCGGCACCGGCGCCCACCAGCACCACCAGCAGGAAGGGCGCCCGGAAAGCCAACGCGACGGCGGCGGCGGCGAGGGCTCCCAGCCGCGCGTCGGCGGCCAGCGTCTGGCCGGACGCCACAGTGTTGACAATGGTCAGGGATGCCAGAAGTCCGATGGTCATGGTGCCGGCGATACGCGACATCCGGGGGTCCTTCAGCAGCTTCGCCGGGACGAAATAGCCCACCAGCTTCCACGCGTAGGCAAGGACGCACGCCAGCAACAACCAGATCCAGAGATTCATGCGCCCGCCTGCCCGTGCCCGTGGCCGTCCCTCTGGTTGTCCAGGTGCGCGTCCCGGGTTTTATCCCGGCGCCCGTGGTGCTCGTCGTAGGGATCCACGTCCGGCTCCAGGCCTTCATCACTGCGTCCGTGGCTGAACCAGCCGATCACTGCAGCCACCACCGCGGCGATCAGGATGGGCACGCCCGCGGGAACGAAAGGCACGGCCAGCACAGTGGCCAGTGCGCACACCACGGCAATCGCCGCCGGTTCCCGCCCCTTGAGCCGCGGCCACAGCAGGGCCAGGAATGCGGCCACTGCCGCACCGTCCAGGCCCCACTGTTTGGGATCACCCAATCCGCTTCCTGCGAGGGCCCCCACGGCGGTGAAAAGGTTCCATAGTACGTAGATGCCAATGCCGGCCGTCCAGAAACCGCGGCGTTGCTCGTCGGGGTCGGTCTGCCCGCTGCTGGTGGCGGTCGACTCGTCAATGGTGACTTGTGCGGCAACATACTTCCGCCAGCCCGTCGGATGCAGGAGGGCGTTGAGCTGCATGCCGTAGATGCCGTTCCGCATGCCCAACAACGTGGCTGCGCTCATGGCGGCAATTCCGGAGCCTCCGCCCGCCACCACACCGATGAACGCGAACTGGGAACCGCCGCTGAAAAGCAGCAGGCTGAGCGCCATGGTCTGCCAGAAATCAAGTCCAGAGGTGACGGACAGCGCGCCGAAAGACACTCCGTAGAGGCCGGTGGCGATGCTGATCGAGATTCCCACCCGCACGGCGGGCGAGGCGAGCAGCTTCACCGCCGTCGTCCCGGGTTCCGCAGGCTCCAGGCCCACAGGATGAGCGGCAGCTGAAGCGGAAACCGGACGGTGTGTACCTTGCGCTGCGTCGGGGACCCGGCGGAGCCATAGGCGCGGCGAAGCGCGTCCACGTGGCCGGCCAGGAATACCGTGAACATTGCAGTCACAGCGGTGGCGGTTGCCCGCCGTGTCACCGGGATCAGGAGGCCGACGGCGGCACCCGCCTCCAGCAGTCCGCTCACTGCAATCCATTCCTCCCGTGACATCACCGCCAGGGGCCGCCGACCGCCGTCGGGCGCTGGCACTGCGCGCCCCGCCAGCGACTCGCCGGCACCTGGAGTCTCGCGGCACAGATAATCCGGGACCACCTGTTCGAAGAACCGCGGCTCGCGGAAGTGCTTCATGGCGCTGGTCATCAGCAGCGCGCTCATGGCCGCCGCGGACACTGTTTGGGTGGCCCGGGCGGACCAGCGAAAAGGCATGGGTCCACTCAATCACAGCGCCGCCCCGGGGGCTAAACAGCAGCGACTCAGGACGGCAGCTGGACCTGTTGCCCGCTCGATTGCAGCTGCGCCAATACCCTGGCCGGTTTGTTCGTGGTGATCTCGTGGATTCCCAGCCCTTGGCAGAGCGCCACATCCCGCTCCGAATCAACGGTCCACACGCGGAAGCGGCGGCCGGACTCCAGCCAGCGCTGCACGGTCCGGGCGTGCTCGCGGACGTACATGATTCCGGGCCCCGCGAGTCCCACGTCGCACTCGTCCAGGATGCGTTCGCCTTCCAGCTGCGCCGCCTTCATCAGGTTGGCGATGGCGCCGCCAGCCAGGGGGCCGAGGCTGAGTTCGTCACGGAGTTCGTCGACGTCGATGTCGTCCACCAGTTGGCAGATGAATTCGGCCGGCACACTCCGGAGCAGGTGCTTTACGGAATCCGGGCTGAAGCTCATGAACGTCACCTGGATGTTGTCCACCGAAGAAGTTCCGGGGTCCCAGCCTTCGCCCCGGAGCACGTCCAGCACACGGTCTTCGAGTTTCAGTTGGTAAGGACTGGGGTGCTTGAGCTCGATTGCCAGGCCGATGGGCCGGCCAGCGCCGCGCAGGATGTCCAAGAGTTGGGGGAGCGTGAGGAACTGCTCTGACTTTGCGCCGTATTCCTCCGGGATCCGGGCGCCTTTCCACGACGAGAAGTCCAGCAGCCGCAGCTCCGCCAGTGTTCGGTCAGCAACAGGTCCGGTTCCGTCCGAGGTCCGGTCCAGGTTGGCGTCATGGAGCAGCACGGCGTGCTGGTCCCGCGTCAAGTGGACGTCGCACTCCACCCCGTCCGCGCCGTCGGCAATGGCCTGGAGGTAAGCGGCGCGCGTGTGTTCGGCAAATGCCGCGCTGGCGCCCCGGTGGGCAAAAACCAGTGGCCGTTGCGGCTCAGACTCCTCGAATGTCATGAGGACACGCTAGCGGACGCCACCCGGCGGCTCGGCGCTAGGCTGGGCACATGCAGGTGAACTCTGAGCCAACTACCCGCCAGGACCCGTCCCGGCCCGCAGGCCCCGCGCCGCGGTCGCCCAAGGCGAGGGCCGCCGTCGTCGGTCATCAACTCAGCGCCGGGGACGCCGAAAAGGCGGCAGCGCTGCGGAAAATGAAGCTGGTGGCGCTGGGACTCCTCATTGCCATGGCCGTCATTTTTGTGTTCGCATTCGCGCTGCAGAAAGAGTATCCGTGGCTGCAGTACGTCCGCGCCGCGGCTGAGGGCGGCATGGTGGGCGCGCTGGCCGACTGGTTCGCCGTGACCGCGCTGTTCAAGTACCCCATGGGCATCAAGATCCCGCACACAGCTATTATCCCGCGCCGCAAGGACCAGATCGGGGCGTCGCTGGGTGAGTTTGTGGAGACCAACTTCCTGTCCGAGCAGGTGGTCCAGGAGAAGCTCGCTTCGGTGGACCTCGCCCGGAAGGCCGGCCAGTGGCTCGCCGGACCGGGTGGCGCCGAGCGCGTGGCGAAGGATGGTGCCGCCGTCATCCGCGGCGCGTTCAAGGTGTTGAACGACGACGACGTCCAAGCGGTCATCGAGGGAATGGTGCGTAAGCACCTGCTGGCTCCGCCGTGGGGACCGCCGGTGGGCAGGATGGCGGAGCGGATTTTTGCGGACGGGCACCACCACAAGCTGGTGGACCTGCTGGTGGACCGCGCCGCGGACTGGGTGGACGACAATCACGAAACCGTCAGCCGGCTGGTCTCGGACCGCTCCCCCACCTGGGTCCCGCAGTTCGTGGACGGGCTGGTGGGCGACAAGGTGTACGTGGAGATCCTCAAGTTCACGCGCGCCGTCCAGTCCGATCCGAACCACCAGGTCCGGCAGCAGATCGACAAGTACCTGAACGATCTCGCGCAGGACCTTCAGCATGATCCCGCGATGATCGCCCGGGCCGAGGACATCAAGGCACAGGTTCTGGGAGATCCAGAGGTCCGCGAGCTGGCCTCCCGCACCTGGGGAACCGTGAAGAGCGCCCTGTTGTCTGCGGTGGACGATCCGGACAGTGAACTGACGGTCCGGTTCAAGGTTGCCGTCCGCGACTTCGGCTCGCGCCTGGTCAACGACGCCGAACTGGCCGGCAAGGTCAACGCCTGGATCGGCGACGCCGCGGGGTACCTGGTGCGGACCTACCGCTCCGACATCGCCGGCGTGATCACCGATACCGTGGCCCGCTGGGATGCCCAGGAAACGTCGCAGAAGATCGAACTCCAGGTGGGCAAGGACCTGCAGTTCATCCGGATCAACGGCACCGTGGTGGGCTCACTGGCCGGGCTGGTCATCTTCAGCGCGGCGCACCTGGTGTTCGGCTGACCTGGCCCTTCAAAAGCAACGCGGGGCGGTTACGCGAAGGACTCCAGCTGCACGCCGGCCGCTTCGAGCCCGGCGCGAACACCGGCGGCCATTTCCACGGCCCCGGGGGTGTCGCCATGGATGCACAGGGAGTCGGGCCGGACCTGAACCACCGTTCCGTCCACGGCCACAACTTCGCCCTTCGTCGCGAGCCGCACTGCGCGCTCAACGATCGAGTCGACGTCGTGGAGGACAGCACCAGCCTGGGAGCGCGGCACCAAGCTCCCGTCCGCCTGGTAGGCACGGTCCACAATGGCCTCAACAAAGACCGGGTGGCCGGCTTCCTTGGCCTGGATCAGCAGCTGTGAGCCCGGCAGCCCGAGGATCGGCAGGCCGGGGTCGTAGGCCTGGATGGCGGCAACCACGGCGGAGGCCTGCTCGGCGTCGTGGACCAGGCGGTTGTACAGGGCGCCATGCGGCTTGACGTAGTCAACGGAGGCACCGACGGCGTGCGCCACGCCGTCGAGCGCGCCCAGCTGGTAGAGGACGTCGCCGAACAGCTCGTCGAAGGACATGTCCAGGGACCGGCGGCCGAAGCCGGCCAGGTCCCGGTAGCCCACGTGCGCACCGACGGTGACGTCGAGTTCGAAGGCGGCGCGGCAGCTGTCCAGCATGGTGACGGGATCCCCCGCGTGGAACCCGCAGGCCACGTTCGCGCTGGTCACCAGCCGGAACATGGCGGCGTCGTCCCCCATGCTCCACGAGCCGAACGATTCGCCGAGGTCAGCGTTAAGATCCAAGGTTGTTGCCTTCCAAAGTAAGTTTTTCCGGTTCCGCCGCCACAGCCTTGAGCTCCCCCGGGATGGTGTCCGGCACGGGGCCAAAGGCTTCCTTGGCGTTGGCCACCACGGCACGGCCCATTATGAGGTTACCGGCACCGCCCACCACCGCGCCGATGCCGAACGGAAGCGCCCGGCCAAGCAGCGCCGTGCCCTGGCGTTTGAGTAGGTTCTTGAGGAAGGCCTTCTGGATCTTGTTCCGAATGGCACCGAAGCCCGATGGCATGGACTTGGTCAGCACGTTGCCCCATGCCTGGGTGGCGCTGGCTCCCTTGCCCATGGCCTGGCCGCTCAGCGTTCCCAGCAGGGCGGTGCCTTCTTCGCCCAGCATGATGGCCATGACCATGGTGCTGGCCTTTTCCGGGTTGGTCAGCCGGATGCCATGAAGTTCTGCCAGCGAGGTGGCATAGAGTGCCGTGGCTTCGAGGAAGCCAACGGTCGCCACGGCGGAGAGGCCCAGGGAGGCCACGGTTCCGACGCCGGGCACAACGGCGGTTGCCCCGACGATCGCACCGCCGCCGGTCACCGCCCGCAGGTAGTCGCGTTCGAGGATCTCCGCGAGCCTGGCGGCGCTGGCGCGCGGGTGTTTGCGTTGCAGCCGCCGGACGTAGGCGAGCACCAGCGGCCGCTGGATTTCGACTGCCCGGAGGAGCATGTTGTGGACTCCGGGTTTCGGCTTGCCGTCGGCGTCGAACACCGCGTTGTGGGCGGTCTCCTGTGCGATACGTACTGCGGGATTGCTGCGCTTGGCCATGGTCACCTCTGCTTCGGTACTGCTTGTGTCCGCCGGCAGTTTTTGGCTGCGGCCCTGCCTTAACACTAAGGGTGCTTAAGAGTAAAGCGGTCCCGGCGCCGGGCCCCGGCGTTGAGTTCCGCCAAAATCCAGCCCAGCCTAGACTTGCCCTATGCCCACACTCCAAGCCCTGCGGCCCTTTGCGCACCGCGAGTACCGGGTCCTCATAGCGGCGCTCGCCATCTCCATTTTCGGATCGGGAATGTGGGCTGTCGCCATGGTCTACCAGGTGATCCACCTCGGCGGCGGCCCGCTGGAGCTGTCACTGGTTGCTACTGCCGGCAGCATCGGGCTGGTGGCCTTTGTCCTCGCGGGCGGGATCGCCGCTGACCGCGTGCCGCAGCGGCTCCTGATCATTGCCGTTGAAGGCGCCAACCTCGCCGTTATCGCGGCGATCAGCGGGCTGGCCATGGCAGGGTGGCTGCAGCTGTGGCATCTCGCCGTGGGCAGCTTTGTGCTGGGCGTGGGCGCCGCCTTCTTCTTCCCTGCCTACTCCGCGATCCTGCCGCGCATCCTGCCGCCCGAGGACCTGCTGGCCGCGAATGGCATGGAGGGGACCATGCGGCCCATCCTCCAGCAGGCGGCGGGACCCGCCGTCGCGGGCGTGGTGGTGGCCGCGCTCTCGCCGTCGCACGCCGTGACCGGAGTGGCCACCTGCCACCTGCTGGCGTTCATCGTCCTGAACTTCCTGGGGCGCCATGCACTGGACGCGCCCCACAACGGGGCCGACGGCGGGGCTCACGGCGGGAGCGCGGGGGCCGGGGCAGACGCCGGGGCAACGGGCCACGCGAAAACGTCCTTCTTCCACGACCTCCGCGAGGGCATCAGCTACACCGTCCGCACGCCGTGGCTGCTGTGGACCTTGCTGTGGGCCTGCGTTTCCGTGCTCTTCCTGATCGGTCCCATCGAAGTGCTGATGCCGTTTGTGGTCCGCGACCAGCTGGGCGGCGACTCGAGAATGTTCGGCTTCCTGCTGGCCGTGATGGGCGTGGGCGGGGCCGTCGGCTCGCTGGTCACGGCTTCCTTGAAACTGCCGCGCCGCTACCTCACGGTGATGATGGTGTCCTGGGGTGCGGGCAGCCTGCCGCTCGCCGCCGTCGGCATTCTGGACAGCTTCTGGACCGTGGCCGCCGCAATGTTCGTCTGGGGCGCCACCGGCAGCGTGGGCATGGTCATCTGGGGCACGCTGCTGCAGCGACGCGTGCCCAGCCACCTGCTGGGACGGGTCTCCAGCCTGGACTTCTTTGTGTCCCTCGCGCTGATGCCCATCTCCATGGCACTTGCCGGACCGGCAGCCGAGGTCTTCCCCATCTGGGCAATTTTCCTGGCCGCCGGCGTCGTCTGCCCCGTCCTGGCGGTGATCGCCATGATCGCCGCCCGGATGCCCGCCGACGAACTGGCCCACCCGCTGGACAGGCAAGTTGCAGTGGAACGCACGACGGCGGCAGGAGACTGACGCGCCCCGTCACCCAGGCGCGTAATCACCTCAGGCGCGCAATCACGTCAGGCGCGGAACCCCACAATGGGGAGGCTCGCCGTCGGGGGCCCGCTGGGGAAGACAGTACGTTCCGGAACTTCAAAGGGATCCAGGGCAACACGGACCGGGTCCGCACCAATGGTGTGAACCTGGCCGCGGACATCCACGTCGAGCGGTCCGCCGCTGCGGACGCTGAGCGTGAGTGCCCCGGCGTCGAGCTCCACCAGCAGGAGCCGACCCTGGACCTTCAGGTGGAAGGACAGTGCCTCCCACTCGGCCGGCAGCCGCGGATCGAAGAACGGCAGCTGGCCCTGGTCCCGAAGCCCGGCAAAACCGGAGACCAGCGAGCTCCAGACTCCCCCGGCGGAGGCGATGTGCACGCCGTCGATCGTGTTGCCATGGGTGTCGTCCAGGTCGATGAAAACGGCGTTCGTGAAGTGCTCCAGGGCGGCCTCGGGGTGCCCCACCTCGGCGGCCATGATCCCCTGCACGCAGGCGGACAGGGTGGAATCGCCGGTGGTGATGGGATCGTAAAAATCGAACGCGCGGCGCTTCTCCTCGGCGGAGAAGTCCTGCCACTGCAGGAACATGGCCAGCACGGTGTCTGCCTGCTTCAGCACCTGGTGCCGGTAGATCACCAGCGGGTGGAAGTTCAGCAGCAACGGGTACTTGGACCGGGGGGTGGTCCAGTCCCACGGCTCCAGGGTCATGAAGTCGTTGTCCTGCGAGTAGACCTGCAGGTCTTCGTCGAAGGGCAGGTGGATGCGGGCCGCGGCCTGCTCCCACAGCTCGCGTTCGGCGTCGTCGATCTCCGGGTGGTCCAGCGCCGCAGCAGCGCGCAGGTTAAAGCGGGCCATCACGTTGGTGTAGAGGTTGTCGTTGACAACCGCCGTGTACTCGTCAGGGCCGGTTACGCCATGGATGTGGAAGGCCCCTGCCTTGCCGAAGAAGCCCAAGGCGGCCCACATGCGGGCGGTTTCGATCAGGAGTTCGGCACCCATACCCTCGCGGAAGGTTTCGTCGCCGCTGGCCCACAGGTAGCGGTTGGTGGCGAAGGCGATGGCCGCTGCGATGTGGAACTGCGCCGTGCCGGCGGCGTAATAGGCGCTGGCTTCCAGGCCGTTGATGGTGCGCCACGGGAACAGTGCGCCCTCCACGCTGAGCTCCTTGGCCCGGATCTTGGCGGCCGGCAGCATGTCGTGCCGGAACTCCAGGACCTGGCGGGCACCATCGGGGTTGGTGTAGGTGAGGTAGGGCAGGAGGTAGACCTCCTGGTCCCAGAAGTAGTGCCCCTCATAGCCTGAGCCCGTGACGCCCTTGGCGGGGATGCCGGCGATGTCGGCCCGGGCGGTGGCCTGGGCCAGCTGGAACAGGTTCCAACGGATGGCTTGCTGGAGCTCGGGCTGGCCGCCCACCACGATGTCCGAGGTGTCCCAGTACGCGCGGTAATGCTCGCGGCTTTCGGTGAAGATGTCATCCACAGACCGGAGCCCGGCTTCGGCGGCCTCCGCCGCGTCCCGATCCGAGTCCTGGACGCCGCGGCCGGCGGCATAGCTGACGCTCTTTTCGAGCCGGAACGGCTCGTCGGCGCGGACGGCAAGGACGTACCGGACGCTGCTGTCGTCTTCGCCTGCCACAGTCTCAAAGGGCTGGTGGCCGGCGGAAGTCCAGTGGTCCACGGCGATTCCCACGCGCTGCCCGGATTCCGCCGCTTCCCAGGAGAGGCGGAGCGAGCCGTCGCCGCCGTCGGTCCTTACCGGCAGCAGGACCCGGCCTGCGTGCCGGCCTGCCCGGCGCGGGTCATGCGCCGAGTGGTCCTCCACAGGCTGGTCCTGGCGGTTGATGACGGAGGACGTCACATCGGCGGAAACCTCGCGGTCCGAAGCTACTTCGAGCGAGATGCCCAGGCTGCCGCGTGAGGCGAAGCCCACGGCGCGGCGTTCGGTGGTGGTCACCGTGGCGCCGGACCGGCACAGCCAGGTGATCCGGCATTCGTAGATGCCGGTGGCGAAGTCGACTGAGCGGCGGTAGTCCAGCACGGCTGATTCGGCGAGGGTCAGGCTCTCGCCGTCGATGATCACCGTGAAGTTGTTCGCATCAGGGATGTAGATGATCCGCTGCCCGGTCCGGGCGAAGCCGAACGCGTTCTCCGCATGCTTGATGTCCCAGATCTCATGGAGGCCGTTGATGAAGCTGCCCGGAAGGTCTGCGTCCGAGGCCGCCCAGTGCGCACCGCGGATGCCCAGATGGCCGTTGCCCAGGGCAAACAGCGTCTCAAGGGTGCCCGCGCTGCCCGGCTGGTGGCGTGTTTCCACAAGCTGCCAGGGGGTGTTGGGGAACCGTTCGCGGTCCGCGGTGATAAGAGCCATGGTGTTGGGGTCCTTTGGCGTTGTGCGTTGCGGGGAAGTGCTTCGTGCCTGAGGCCGGGGAGCGTCAGGCGGCGATGGCTGTTAGAGCAGTTCGTCGAGGTCGTTGACCACGCTCGTGGCTCCGGCGTCGAGCAGGGTCTGCCGGCCGGCGCCGCGGTCCACGCCGATCACTGAGTGGAACTGCCCCGCGTGTCCGGCCTGGACGCCCGAGACGGCGTCCTCAACCACCACGCACTCTTCGCTGGGCAGGCCCAGCAGTTCCGCGGCGTACTGGTACGTTGCGGGGCTCGGTTTGCCGGGCAGGCCCTGGGCCGCAGCCACCACACCATCAACCACTATTTCGAAGTGCCCGTTCAGGCCGGCGGCTTTAAGCACAGCCGGAGCGTTCCGGGATGAGGAGACGACGGCGACCTTGAGTCCGCGGTCCACGGCGGCTTCCAGGAAGCGCACCGAGCCTTCAAACGGTTCGACGCCGGCGCTGACGATGTCGTTGAAAACCTTGTTCTTCCGGTTGCCCAGTCCCTGGACGGTGGCGTCCTGCCCGGGGTTCTCGATGGAACCTTGACCGGTGGTGCCGTCACTGGGCGCGCCTTCGGGCAGCACGATGCCGCGGGACGCCAGGAAGTCCCGGACGCCGTCGAACCTGGGCTTGCCGTCGATGTGATCGAAGTAATCGTCCTCCCGGTAGCCGGGCACATCCGGACGGGACGCCAGGAAGCCCTCGAAGAGTTCCTTCCACGCCTGTTCGTGGACAGTGGCCGTGGGGGTCAGCACGCCGTCGAGGTCGAACAGGATGGCGGAGGCAGTGGTCCAGCTGGTGCTTTGGGTTTTCAGAACGTCAGTCATGCGCGGTGTCCTTTCAGACGGCGGGCAACAGGCGGGATGTCACGGGCGGGATGTCACTGGGCGGTAAGTAGTGGGGCTATGTAAGCGGGGGCTGTGCAAACAGGCGGAACGTGGAAGAGCTGGCAGAAAAGCGGCGGGCAGCAAGGAGGGGTCCATGCAAGGAGCGGGGAGGGGCGGCCACGATGCCGCCCTGGTCAGCAGAGACGGCTAAGGGCCGCGGTAAAACCACGGCGGGCCGATGGGCTGCTGTTTAACGTCTTCTTCCATCATGAGCGCCTTGGCACGGCCTGACAACTTGGCGGAGCAGGCATCGCGGCGCAAGGCGGGCAGGAGGCCTGGATGGAGGCCTGGCACATGGCATCTGTCCGGCTGCCCTTTCCGACGGTTTCCAATGGCCCGCAAGAGCCGGCCACCGACGAGTGTAAGCGCTTACAAATTTCGCGCGCAACTGTTTTTTCTCATATTGCGATACGGGGCACACGCCCGGCCGGGCACAGGGTTCAACAGATCACACGCTTGAACCGATTACGCAGTTGAGCCGAGCACGTAGTGGCGCAGGAACGCGCTGACGTCCACCATCTCCGTCTTGCTCATGGCGTGACCCATGCCCGGATACGTCCTGGCAGTCAATCGGGTGTTTTCGGTCAGCCATTGTCCCGTGTAGGCCGTGGCGTCCTCATTGATCACCAGGTCCGCCTTGTCCCGCCCCCAGAAGAAGGGCGGCGGGGCCGTGAAGGATTCGGTCAGGGACAGCAGCTCGTTTTCCAGCACAAACCCGGAGAGCCCAACCGTGGCCCTGTAATCCGCGGGATGGAGCCGGAGCAGCGTGCTGGCCATGGCCATCCCCTGCGAGTAACCCAACAGACTTACGCTGCTGTGCTGGCCCCTGACAGAGTTAATCCACGCCTGGACGGTGTTGGTGGCAGCGATGACATCCGCGAAATCGTTGGCCAGGAAGTAGTCCAGCAGGAACCAGCCATAGTGGTCGCCGATCACCATGGGTGCGCGCAGGGCAACACAAGTGAACTCGGCCGGCAGGTATTCGAACAGCCGCACCATCCGCGACTCATCGGTGCCGTAGCCATGCATCATGACCAGCAGAGGCGTGCCCTCCCGTTCACTTTCCGGCTTGGACCACGTAACTGTTTCCATCGGATCAGCGTAGCC
>NZ_JAKFFD010000100.1:0-14639 GCF_036675385.1 Pseudarthrobacter sp.
GCCGGCCGGCTCTGGGCCACCGCGATGCGCAAGAAGGGCTGGGAAATCCCCGCCGAACTCGCCCACATCGAGTCCTCCGGCAGCACCCGCCAGGAAGCCAGCTCACTGCTCGCAGCCCGCGCCTAAGCCGTAGTTTGCTATCCCTGGGGGCTGGCACCGGACATTATCCGGCGTCCGGCCCTCAGGCATAAATCACGTAGAATTGAGGAACTATGGCGAACTCCCCTGATTCCAGTAACAGCACTCCGGCGGCCTCTGACGCCCCGAAGCGTGGCCTCTTCTCGCGCAAGCCAAAAGAAGCGAAGGTCAAGAAGCCCAGCCGGCTCAAGCAGATCGGCGAAGTCTTCAACATGACCCGCCGCCATGATCCCATGGTCCCGTGGCTGATGCTGCTGGTGTTCCTGGGTGTTGTGGCTGTCAGCTTCCTGGTGGGATTTTGGCTGGAAAACTGGATCACCGGCCTGCTCATCGGTATTCCGTTGGGCCTCCTCGGCGCCACCCTGATCCTCTCGCGTCGTGCCGAACGCGCCGCGTTCGCCCAGATTGAGAACCAGCCCGGAGCTTCGGGCGCGGCACTGGGCACGCTTAAGCGCGGCTGGATCACCGAGGACCAGCCGGTCGCCGTTAACCCGCGCACGCAGGACGCCGTGTTCCGCGCCGTCGGCCGTCCCGGCGTCGTCCTAGTCAGCGAAGGCCCCACCATCCGCGTCAAGCCAATGCTCGACGCCGAGCGTAAGCGCCTTGCGCGCATCCTCCCGAACGTCACGGTCCACATGATCGAAAGCGGCCGCGGCGAGGGCCAGGTTCCCATCAGCCAGGTAGCCAAGAAAATGGGCAAGCTGAAGAATGAACTGACCAAGCTTGAGGTGAATGCGGTATCCAAGCGCATTTCCTCGCTGGGCAACCGCCTCCCGATTCCCAAGGGAATCGACCCCTACAAAGCGCGCCCCAACCGCGGACGCTAAGACCCTTGAACCGCCCTGCTTCCGGCTTACCGGAACCAGGGCGGTTTTTGTCTGCCGGACGCCGCCGAACAGGCGGGCACATTGATTGGAAGTCGCAACATGACCATCCCCGTTAGAACCCTTGTTATCCGGGCCTTCCGCGTCCTGGCTGTTGCCGAAGCCTTCAGCTGGGCTGCCCTGCTGGCTGGCATGTACTTCAAGTGGATCGCCAAGACCACCGAACTGGGTGTGGAGATCGCCGGCCCCATCCATGGTGCGCTGTTTGTGGGCTACGGCATCGCCGCCCTCGCCCTGTGGCGGCTCCAGCGGTGGCCCTTCATTGTGGCCCTGTTCGCGGGACTGTCGGCGGTGTTCCCGTTCGCCACTGTTGCGTTCGAACGCTGGGCCGGAAAACGCGGCTACCTGACGCCAGGCACGGCCGTTCCTGCCGGGACAAAGGAAACAGCGGGGGTCTGACGGCGCACTGGCTGTGTTCAGAGCTGTCAGGTGTTCGCGGGCGTCAGGTGTTCGCGGACGTCAGGCGCCGGCGAACCGGCCGGGTTCCTGATTACTGCTAGCGCCGCACGAGGATCGTATTCATCGCCTTGTCGTGCAGTCCCCGCTGGTCCGGATCGAAAATGACGGCGGGAATCACCAGGCACAGCAGCAGCGACCTCACCACGGCAGCCATTGGACCCGCGGGCCCGCCGCCCAGCCGCTGCACCTGGATCCCGGCCACGCGGTGGCCGATGCTGTAACCGAGGGTGCCCACAAGCAGCATCTGTTCCACGGCGAAAATCGCCAACGTGGCCCAGGAGTCACCGCCGAAGGCAAAATTGCTGATCAGCAGGGCAATCCCCCAGTCAAGGACGATGGCGAGGATGCGCCTGCCCGCCCTGGCGATGGAGCCGGAACCGGATTCGGGCAATCCCAGTCGCTCCCCCGGGTACCTTGAGATGCCGGACGTGTCCGGTCCGCTGAGCCAGGAGCCAATGTCATTGCGATCTACCACCGTCCAAGCTTACCGACTCACCGCCGACCACAGAGTGGAAACCGTTGGACCACACTACGGACACCGGATAGCGTTACCTGTTCAGGACAATTCTGTAACCTGAACAGGGCATTCTGTAACCTGCCCGAAACAATGTGGACACTGACGGGAAATGACGTGTCCATAGGCTGATAGCAGTTTCAAGCAATACCTCCCAAGCAGGGAAACTTGGTTTCCCTGCCCTTCGGATTGCGCTGGATCAGTTGGCTTGCCAGCCAGATATTACATATGCGTAAGGAGCATAGATGTTCAAGACTGCGGACGAAGTCCTCAAGTTCATCAAGGACGAAGATATTAAATTCGTCGATATCCGCTTCACCGATCTCCCGGGCGTGCAGCAGCACTTCAACGTGCCGGCAAAGAGCGTCGACGCGGACTTCTTCGTCAACGGCCAGCTCTTCGATGGTTCCTCCATCCGCGGATTCCAAGGCATCGCCGAATCCGACATGCAGCTGATCCCGGACGTCACCACCGCATTCCTGGACACCTTCCGCATGGAGAAGACCCTTGCGCTGAACTTCTCCATCGTGAACCCCCGCACCGGAGACCCTTACCACCGCGACCCCCGCGGCGTGGCCGAAAAGGCTGAGGCCTACCTCGCCTCCACGGGCATCGCCGACACCGCGTTCTTCGCTCCGGAAGCCGAATTCTTCGTCTTCGACAACGTCCAGTACCAGTCCTCCCCCGAGGGCAGCTTCTACAAGATCGACTCCGAAGAAGCACACTGGAACACCGGCCGCGAAGAAGACGGCGGAAACCTCGGCTACAAGACCCCCATCAAGGGCGGCTACTTCCCGGTTTCCCCCACCGACAAGCAGGCTGACCTCCGCGACGCCATGTGCATCGCCCTGGATGAGGCCGGCCTCGAGGTTGAGCGCAGCCACCACGAGGTAGGCTCCGCCGGCCAGGCTGAAATCAACTACAAGTTCACCACCCTGACCCACGCCGCAGACGACCTGCAGAAGTTCAAGTACGTCGTCAAGAACACGGCCGACGCCTGGGGCAAGTCCGTGACCTTCATGCCGAAGCCGGTCTTTGGCGACAACGGTTCGGGCATGCACTGCCACCAGTCGCTGTGGACCAACGGCGAGCCGCTGTTCTACGACGAAAAGGGTTACGCTGGCCTGTCCGACATGGCCCGCTGGTACATCGGCGGCCTGCTGAAGCACTCCTCGTCCGTCCTCGCCTTCACCAACCCGACGGTGAACTCCTACCGCCGCCTGGTCAAGGGCTTCGAAGCTCCGGTCAACATGGTGTACTCGCAGGGCAACCGCTCCGCCGGTATCCGTATCCCCATCACGGGTTCCAACCCCAAGGCCAAGCGCATCGAGTTCCGCGCTCCGGACCCCTCGTCCAACCCGTACCTGGCCTTCGCTGCCCAGCTGATGGCCGGCATTGACGGCATCCGCAACCGCATCGAACCGCCGGCTCCGATCGACAAGGACCTCTACGAGCTGCCCGCCGAGGAAGCCAAGGACATCCCGAAGGCTCCGGGCTCGCTGGAAGAGGCACTGGAGGCCCTGCGCGAGGACAACGAGTTCCTCCAGGCCGGTGGCGTGTTCACCCAGGACCTGATCGACACCTGGATCGAGTACAAGTACGAGTACGAGATCCGCCCGCTGTCCCTGCGCCCGAACCCGTACGAGTTCGAGCTCTACTACGGCGTCTAGCCAGATCGTTGGCTGAACCCATTCAGTCCGACAAAAAGTCCGCCCGGGCTGCCAGCGTTAATGCTGCAGGCCGGGCGGACTTTTTTGTCCCTAAGGTGGGGGCTGACTCCAGACGTGCTGAGACCAGAAGCCAGCCCCCTGACATGTGCTCCCCGAGACGAAGACTTTTCAAGCCTTCCCCCCAACAAGGTTTGAAGAACACCGCCAATCCACATGATCGATCAATGTGGAGCCGGAGGCAATGCCCGCCCGCCGTGTCTGGACGATTTATCCCGTGAAGCTCCGGTACATGATCCGTTGCGGTCCGGAACTGCCGCCCAGGTACTGCCCCTGGTCCACAAAGCGGGCGGTCCTGTACGCGGACAACCCGGCCGGATTGGCTTCGTTGACGGAAAGCACGACGCCGGCCTCGTGGGTTCCGCGCCTAGCGGTCAGTTTCGCGGCTGCGTCCACTGCGGACGTGGCCGCCAGCGGCCCGAGGCCTTGCCCCTGGTGGCGCCTGTCGATCAGGAAACCGCGTAGCAGCCACGCAGAGTCCTCGTCCGGCCAGCCGGCCAGGCGCGCGGCACCGGCCTGGAGGGTCAGCACGCCAACGGCGTAGCCCGCGGCCTCCACGACAAAAGGGAACCGCGAATCCTCCTCCAGTCCCGCCAGGACCATGCGGAGCGGGTCACCCACGAAGCTGCTTTGCCCTGGGCCCAGCTCAATGTTTGCCACCTCTCCCAACTGGATGGCAAGGGCATCAGCGTCGAGGTCATCCAGGGCGATGAGCCACACCGAATCAACCCGGGTTTTCAGGTCGGCTGTCCGTCTGATCCGGCGGGGGCCCCGTCGTCGGCCGGTGGACCGGCAGGGTCCATCCAGAGGACCTCCCACAGGTGCCCGTCCGGGTCCTGGAAACTGTGGTTATACATAAAGCCGTAGTCCTGGACCTCCTGCGACGGGGCGCCGCCGGCTGCCAGCGCCTTGCGTACCGTTGCGTCGACGGCTTCCTTGCTGTCCACCGAAAAGGCCATGATGGCCTCCGTGGAACTGGTGGCGTCGGCTACATCCCTGGAGGTGAAGGTTTTGAAGAAACCCTCCACTAGGAGCATGACAAAGGCGTTGTCGTTGATGATCATGCAGGTCGCGTTTTCATCGGTGTAGTCCGGGTTGAACGAGAAGTCCAGGGCGGTGAAGAAATCGACGGACCGCTTCAGGTCCTTGACGGGCAGGTTCACGTAAATTTGCGTTGCCATGGCCCCCAACCTAGCACCGCACCGGCGCGGCTGTCTGCAGCCTTCGAGGAGGACCCGGACAGCCGCTAATGGCCGTAGAAGGCCCTCTCGAACACGGCCCGGGCCCGCCGGCTCAGGCGGAGGTAGTCCTCTTCCAGGGCGGCCGCGTTGCCAGGTTCGTAGCCGCACCAGCGGGCCACCGCCTCAAGGTCCCCGCGTGCGGACGGCAGTGTGTCCGACGCCCTGCCGCTCCAGATGACGTTGGCGGACCGGATCCGGCTGGCGAGCCGCCACGCGTCGGCCAGCAGTTTCGCGTCAGGCCCGGTGAGCAGGTCCAGTGCAGCCGCCGCTTCCAGGGCCTCCACCGTGGATGTGGTCCGCAGTTCCGGGTGCTTGGCCGCGTGCTGGAGCTGAAGGAGCTGCACCAGCCACTCGACGTCGCTCAGTCCGCCGCGGCCAAGCTTCACGTGGCGTGCCGGATCCGCCCCGCGCGGCAACCGCTCCGCTTCCACCCGCGCTTTGACCCTGCGAACCTCCCGGACGTCCTGCTCCGAAATCGACTCCGGGTACCTGATGGGGTCGATGAGGGCCAGGAAGTCCTCGGCCAGGGCATCGTCGCCCGCCATCGGCCGGGCCCGCAGCAGCGCCTGCGCTTCCCAGATCAACGACCACCGGCGGTAATATTCGGCGAACGAATCGAGCGAGCGGACCATGGCCCCGTTCTTGCCCTCGGGCCGAAGATCCGCGTCCATCTGCAGTACCCGCTCGGCCATGATGGCCGGCTTGAGCGGCTGCGTGAGCAGGCTGGAGACCTTGGCGACAATCCGGGCCGCCTGATCCTGCGCTTCCTCGTCCGTATAGCCCGGCAACGCGCGGTGCACGTACATGACGTCGGCGTCGGAGCCGTAGCCGATCTCGCGGCCGCCCTGGCGGCCCATCGCCACCACCAATACCGCCGTCTTGAGCGGTCCCGCAGCAGAGACGATGCCTTCGGCCACGCGCAGCGCACCCAGCACGGCTGCCCGGTCTGTGTCAGCCAGCGCCGCGCCCACCTGGTCCTGGTTGAGAAGCCCGGCAGAATCGGCGATCGCGATCCGGAGGATCTCCCGGCGCCTAATGAGCCTGATCAGCCTGATGGCGTTTTCCGGGTCCGAGTGGCGCGACATTTTGGACGCGATCTCCTGCCACTGGGCGTCGAAGCCCAGCGGCACGAGGTCTTTGTTGGTGCCCAGCCACGCCACCGACTCCGGCGAAACCTCCAAAAGATCCGCAATCAGGCGTGAGTTGGAGAGCACGTTGCATAGCCGTTCAGCCGCCGCTGTGGAATCCCGGAGCATGCCCAGATACCAGTGGGTAGTGCCAAGGGCCTCACTGACACGCCGGAACGCGAGCAGCCCGGCGTCGGGATCAACACCTTCGGCGAGCCAGTCCAGCAGTACGGGCAGCAGCTGGCGTTGCAGGGCTGCCCGCCGGCTGACACCGGCGGTGAGTGCCTCGATATGCCGCATGGCACCCTGCGGGTCACGATAGCCCAGCGCGGCGAGGCGGCCCTGGGCGGCCTCCGGCGTCAGCCTGGCGTCCTCGCTGCTGAGCTTGGCAGCGGTGTTAAGCAGCGGACGGTAGAAAATACGTTCGTGCAGTTCGCGGACGGAGCGTTTGGTTTTCTGCCAGGTGGCCAGCAGCGAAGCCGGCGGCGGCCTGTCATTGGAGAACGGGCTGAGCACTGCCTTTGCGAGGGAGCGCTGTGCCGCTTCGCTGACCGGCATCAGGTGTGTCCGCCGGAGCTGGAACAGCTGGATGCGGTGTTCCAGGAGGCGAAGGTACCGGTACGCGTGATCGAAAGCGGCGGCGTCGGACCTGCCGATGTACCCACCGGCCGAGAGTGCCGCTATTGCCGCGGTGGTATCCCTGCGCCGAATGGTTTCGTCGGATTTTCCGTGCACCAGCTGGAGCAGCTGCACGGTGAACTCCACGTCCCGTAGGCCACCGCGGCCGAGTTTGATCTGCCGCTGTTCCTCCGCCGCCGGGATATGCTCGGTAACCCTTCGGCGCATCGCCTGCACGGACTCCACGAACCCTTCACGGCCCGCGGAGCTCCAGATCAATGGGGCCACGGCTTTTTCGTAGCGTTCCCCCAGGTCCTTGTCACCGGCGATGGTCCGCGCCTTCAGGAGCGCCTGGAATTCCCAACTCTCGGCCCAGCGGGCGTAGTAGCTTTCGTGTGAGGCCAAGGTTCGGACCAGTGGGCCGGACTTGCCCTCCGGCCGCAGGTTGGCGTCCACTTCCCAGAGGCCGGGTTCACGCGCCACGGAGGAGATCGCCCGGGAAATACCGGTGGCCAAGGCCGTGCCGATAGTACTGGCACGGGCGTCGTCCAGGTCGCCGGCGTCGATCACGTAGATGACGTCGACGTCGGAAATATAGTTCAGTTCCCGCGCACCGCATTTTCCCATCCCGATGACGGCCAGGCCAACGGCAGCCACCTCCCCGGCGCTGAACTGCTCGGCAGCCTCGGCACGGGAAACTGCCAGTGCGGCTTCGACCGCGGCCCCTGCAAGGTCAGCGAGTTCAGCTCCGACGGCGGGCATAAAGTCCAACGGGTCAGCAGCGCACATGTCCTTGACCGCCAGGTCCACCACCCCGCGGCGGTAGGCTGACCGCAGCGCGGCATAGGCGTCGGCTCCGGTCATTCCCGCCACAGGCCGTGCTGACCCGGGCTCCGCGAGAACGGATTTCAGGAGGACAGAGCGGAGGTGTTCCGGGTCTGCCTGAAGTGGCTCGGGACTGGCCGTGACGTCGAAGGCGTCCAAGTGCTCAGGGTGCCGGATGAGGAATTCCCCCAGCGCTTCGGAGGCCCCGAGCACCCGGTAGAGCGGCTCGCTGACCTCCGGATCGGCCGCGGCCAGCTCCCGGAGACCGGGGTGCTTTTCGATCAGCCGCACCAGTGACTGCAGTGCGGTGTCGGGGTTGGCGGCCATTTGCAGGCCGGCGAAAATCCTGTCCGGGTCCAAGCCGTCCAGTTCCGGGGCAGCAAGGAAGCGCTCACCCTTCTCCAGGTCACTGAAGCCGGCTGAGATGAGGCGGCGTGCGAGGCTCACCGCCGCCTAGAGAATGCCGAGGTTGCGCTGCAGCTCGTAGGGCGTCACCTGGAGCCGGTAGTCCTGCCATTCGGCACGCTTGTTGCGCAGGAAGTGCTCGAAGACCTGCTCGCCGAGGATCTGGGGCATCAGTTCGGAGTCCTCCATGGACCGGATGGCATCGTGAAGGCTGGCGGGCAGGGGGTCGTGACCCATGGCACGGCGCTCGGCGGAGCTCAGTGACCAGACGTCGTCCTCTGCTGCGGCGGGCAGGTCGTAGCCCTCTTCGATCCCCTTAAGCCCGGCCCCCAGCAGGACGGCGTAGGCAAGGTAGGGGTTCGCTGCCGAATCGATGCCGCGGTATTCGATGCGGGCCGACTGGCCCTTGCCGGGCTTGTACAGCGGGACGCGGACCAGGGCCGAACGGTTGTTGTGGCCCCAGCTGAGGTAGCTGGGCGCTTCGCCGCCACCCCAGAGCCTCTTGTAGGAGTTTACGAACTGGTTGGTCACAGCCGTGAACTCGGGAGCGTGCTTCAGGATGCCTGCGATGAACTGGCGGGCCGTCTTGGACAGCTGGAATTCGGCGCCCGCCTCATAAAAAGCGTTGGTGTCGCCCTCGAACAGCGAGAAGTGCGTGTGCATCCCGGAGCCGGGGTGGTCGGTGAAAGGCTTGGGCATAAATGTGGCGTAGGTTCCCTGCTGGAGGGCCACTTCCTTGATCACCGTGCGGAACGTCATGATGTTGTCCGCGGTCTGCAGGGCATCCGCGTAGCGCAGGTCGATCTCGTTCTGGCCGGGACCGGCTTCATGGTGGCTGAACTCAACCGAAATGCCCACGGATTCCAGCATGGTCACGGCCGTGCGGCGGAAATCCTGCGCCACGCCGCCGGGAACGTGGTCGAAGTAGCCGCCCTCGTCAACGGGTACCGGAGCACCGTCGGGCCCGGGCTGCTGGGACTTGAGGAGGTAGAACTCGATCTCCGGGTGCGTGTAGCACGTAAAACCCATGTCCGCAGCCTTGGCCAGCGTGCGCTTGAGGACATTGCGCGGATCCGCGGCCGACGGTTCGCCGTCCGGAGTCAGGATGTCGCAGAACATACGCGAGGTCTGTTCGGTCTCGCCACGCCACGGCAGGATCTGGAACGTGGACGGATCCGGCTGCGCCAGCATGTCCGATTCGAACACGCGTGCCAGGCCTTCGATGGCTGACCCGTCGAAACCGAGCCCTTCCTCGAACGCACCTTCAACCTCGGCCGGGGCAAGTGCCACAGATTTGAGTGAACCTACGACGTCGGTGAACCACAAACGTACGAACCGTACGTCGCGCTCCTCGATTGTGCGCAGGACAAACTCTTGCTGGCGGTCCATGATGGCCTCTTCTCCGGTCAATCGTTCATGCCCCGGGTCCGCGGAAGCGGCAGCCGGCAGCAGTTCACCTTCACTTTACTAAGCAATCGGCTCCAATGCGGGCGACGGCGCCGCACGTAACACAGCGTTAACACAGCAACCGTTGACGGCCGCGCCCGCAGTTGGCAAAAATGCCCTTGGCGGGCACATGGAATATGACGCGGATCACGGTCCGCCGGCCCGTCTGCGGTGGCTAGGACTGCTGCTGCCGCATTACGCTCTTGCCATGGCCTCAACCAATAGCTCTGAGTCAAGCGCGTCCGCTGAAGTACACGCACCCTACGGAAACGGACCTGCACCGGTGCAGCCGCCGTCGTCGGAAGTGAACGCGAAGCCCGCACCCAGGGTGCGTATCCACCACCTGCAGCAGGCCAAGCGGGACGGCAAACGCTTCGCCATGCTGACCGCCTACGAGCAGTACAGCGCGGAGATCTTCGACCAGGCCGGCATCGAGGTCCTCCTGGTCGGCGACTCGGCGTCCAACAACGTATTCGGCAACGAGACCAGCCTGCCGGTCACAGTGGATGAACTCCTGCCCCTCTGCCGCGCCGTGGCGCGGTCCGCCAAGCGTGCCCTGGTGGTGGCAGACCTGCCGTTCGGCAGTTATGAAGTCTCGGCGCAGCAGGGTGTGGAAACAGGTGTCCGGTTCCTCAAGGAGGGGCTGGCCCATGCTGTCAAGATCGAGGGCGGAAAATACTACGCGGAAACCGTCCGGGCCATGGTCCAGGCCGGCGTCCCGGTGATGGCCCATATCGGCTTCACCCCCCAGAGTGAACACGTGCTGGGCGGATACCGGGTCCAGGGCCGGGGGGATGACGCCCAGCGATTGATTGACGACGCCGTGGCGCTGGTGGAGGCGGGGGCGTTCGCTGTCCTGATGGAAATGGTTCCGGCCGACACTGCGGCCGCCGTTGACGCGGCGGTCGGCGTGCCGACGGTGGGGATCGGCGCCGGCAACGCCACCACGGGGCAGGTGCTGGTGTGGCAGGACATGGCCGGGTTCCGCGGCGGCAAGATGGCGAAGTTCGTCAAACAGTACGCCGACCTGCGCACTACCCTCAGTGACGCGGCGAAGGCGTACGGCGATGAGGTCCGAACAGGCCAGTTCCCCGGACCGGAGCACTCCTTCTAGCGGCTGACGCGCTCCCCAGGCTCGCAAGCTCGCCGGGGGCCCCTCGCACGTCAGTCCTGGTCGTCCTGTTTGTCCCAGGCCTCGTTGCGGGCCCGGACTTTTTCGAGAGCGTGTTCGGCCTCTTCCCGCGTTTTGTAGGGGCCGATCAGCTGGCTCCAGTCTGAGAGCGCGTCCTCTTCCACCTCGTGGGTGTTCACGTTGTACCAGTACTCAGTCATCGGTCCTCCTCGTTCCAGCCGGCGGGGGCCCTGCGGTGATCCACGTAACTTAAACGTGGATGCGGACAGCTTGGGGCTTCCAGTTACTTGGCCTAATGCGGTGCCTTATATGATCAATCTATGCCTTCCCTAGCCTCGACTGCACCCACCGGCACCCTTACCCGCGGAACCGTCAGCCCGCAGCTCCCCGTTCCCGCGTCCATCCCGCGCCCGGAATACGTAGGCAAGCCCGGCCCGGCCAAGTTCACCGGCTCCGAGATCAAATCCGCCGAGACCGTTGAGAAAATCCGGATCGCCAGCCGGATCGCCGCACAGGCCATCGTTGAGGTGGGCAAGCACATCAGGCCCGGCGTAACCACCGACCAGTTGGACAAGGTGGGTCACGAATTCCTGCTGGACCACAAGGCCTACCCGTCCACGCTTGGCTACCGCGGGTTCCCGAAGTCCCTGTGCTCGTCGCTGAATGAAGTGATCTGCCACGGCATCCCGGACAGCACCGTGGTCCAGGACGGCGACATCCTCAACATCGACATCACCGCTTTTATCAACGGAGTCCACGGCGACACGAACCACACCTTCCTGGTGGGCGACGTCGACGAGGAGTCGCGCCTGCTGGTGGAGCGCACCCGGGAATCCCTCAACCGGGCCATCAAAGCCGTGGCTCCCGGCCGGGAGATCAACGTGATCGGCCGGGCCATCCAGTCCTACGCCAAGCGTTTCGGCTATGGCGTGGTGCGGGACTTCACCGGCCACGGCGTGGGCGAAGCGTTCCATACGGGCCTGATCATCCCCCACTACGATGCAGCGCCGGCCTACAACACAGTCATCGAGGCCGGCATGGTGTTCACCATCGAACCCATGCTGACCCTCGGCACCATCGAGTGGGACATGTGGGAGGACGACTGGACAGTTGTCACGCGCGACCACAAGCGGACCGCCCAGTTTGAGCACACACTGCTGGTGACAGAATCCGGCGCCGAAATCCTCACGCTCCCCTGAAGTTTTTTCCGGTCAGCCGCCCGGCCGACCTGCCGCCCTGCCACGAACGGAACAACATTGGCCAAGAAGGACGAGAAGTCGCACAAGAACGCCCCGCTGATCGGCATTGACATCGGCGGTACGGGAATCAAGGGCGGCATTGTCGACCTGAAAAAAGGCAAGCTGCTGGGTGAGCGGTTCCGCGTGCCTACGCCCCAGCCGGCCACCCCTGCCGCTGTAGCCGACGTCGTGGCGCAGGTGGTTGCCGAGCTGTCAAGCCGCCCGGAGGCTCCGGCCGCGGATTCGCCCGTGGGCGTCACCTTCCCCGGCATCATCCAGCATGGCGTGGTCCATTCGGCGGCCAATGTGGACAAGACCTGGCTCCATTCCGACATTGATGCTTTGCTGACCGCACGCCTTGGCCGCCCGGTGGAGGTCATTAACGACGCCGACGCCGCCGGGCTGGCGGAGGCCCGTTTTGGTGCGGGTCAGGGGGTGGATGGCACTGTCCTGGTGATCACCCTGGGCACCGGAATCGGCTCAGCATTCATCTTCGATGGCCGCCTCGTCCCCAACGCAGAACTGGGGCACCTGGAAATCGACGGCTTTGACGCCGAAAGCAAAGCCTCAGCCGTGGCCCGCGAAAGGGACGGACTGAGCTGGGAGGAATACAGCGTGCTGCTGCAGCGCTACTTCTCGCACGTGGAATTCCTGTTCTCGCCCGAGCTGTTCATCGTGGGGGGTGGCATCTCCAAGCGCGCGGACGAATACCTGCCGCACCTCAAACTGCGCACCCGGATCGTGCCGGCCGAACTCAAGAATGAGGCCGGGATCGTCGGTGCCGCCGTCGAAATTGCCATTAAGCACAAGCTCACAAAATAGCATGTAGCTGCCCGGTGCCGAGAGGCAGCGGGTGCCGGTGGTGGCGGCGGCTTCCCCTCCGCGGCCACCACCGGAGCTTACAGGGGGCTCTTTTCGGAGCTCTTCGCGGGCGCCGCCGCGGGTTGCGTGCCTTCTTCCACAGACTCGTGGCGGAGCAGGGCAATGGCCGTCTCGAAGTCCTCAAGGGATTCGAAGGCCTGGTACACGCTGGCAAAACGCAGGTAGGCCACCTGGTCTAGCTTCTGCAGCGGACCAAGGATGATCAGGCCGACTTCATGGGCGTCGATCTCGGCCGCGCCCGAGGCACGGATCTGCTCCTCCACCTCCTGGGCAAGGAGCGCCAGGTCGTCTTCGCTGACCGGCCGGCCCTGGCATGCTTTGCGCACGCCGTTGATGACCTTGCTGCGGCTGAAGGGTTCGCCCACTCCGGAGCGTTTGATCACCGAAAGGCTGGTGGTTTCCACGGTGGTGAACCTGCGGCCGCATTCCGGGCACTGCCGGCGGCGGCGGATGGCCGAGCCGTCGTCGGCCATCCGGCTGTCCACAACGCGGGAGTCCGGATTGCGGCAAAATGGACAGTACATGGTGTCCTCTCCCTCGATGTCTTCCGGCGCCGATGTTTCCGGCCCCGGCGGACCTCTCCGTCTCTCAGTTTACGACTACATGTAGCGGAATAACAATCCTGTAATTACCACATGTAGTGGTGCCCGCAGCCGGCCCCGCAAGGCCGGCGGCGTCAGCGGGCCTCGCGGAAGCGCGCCGTGACCGCTTCACCATGCGCCGGCAGGTCCTCGGCACCGGACAGGCTCACAATGTGGCCGCTGACTTCCTGCAGCGCGGCCCGGCTGTAGTTGATGACCTGGATGGCGCGCAGGAAAGTGGTGACGTTCAGTCCGGAGGAAAACGCCGCGGTCCCGCTGGTGGGCAGGACGTGATTGGAGCCGGCGCAGTAGTCGCCCAGGCTGACAGGACTGTAGTCCCCCACAAAGATCGCCCCGGCGTTCCGGATCCGGGCAGCGACCGCCGGCGCGTCAGCGGTCATGATTTCAAGGTGTTCAGCGGCGTAGGCGTCGCAGGCGGCGATGCCCTGCTCCAGGTTCTCCACCAGGACAACTCCCGACTGCGGGCCGGAGAGGGCCTCGCATACACGCGCGGAGTGCTTGGTGCCGGCCGCCTGCCGGTCCAGTTCGGAGCGGACCGCCGCGGCCAGGTCCTCCGAGTCCGTGATGAGCACGGAAGCCGCCTGGGGGTCGTGCTCCGCCTGGCTGATCAGGTCCGCCGCCACCAGGCCAGGTTGCGCCGTTGAATCAGCCAGGATCGCGATTTCGGTGGTCCCCGCCTCGGAATCGATTCCCACCACACCTTTGACCAGGCGCTTCGCCGTAGCCACAAAAATGTTTCCCGGACCCGTGACTACATCAACGGGCTCCAGCGCCGGCCCGGAGTCATGCGCCGGTACTCCATAAGCGAACGCAGCGATGGCCTGGGCCCCGCCGATGGCGTAGACCTCGTCGATGCCGAGCAGGGCCGCTGCCGCGAGGATGGTGGGGTGCGGGAGGCCGCCGAAGTCCTTCTGCGGCGGCGATGCCAGGGCAATGGACTGCACTCCCGCAGCCAGCGCCGGGACAACATTCATGATGACCGACGACGGATAGACGGCGAGACCGCCGGGGACGTACAAGCCGACCCGCGATACCGGCACCCAGTTCTGGCTCACCAGCGCACCGTCGCCGAGTTCGACGTCGAGATCCCGCGGCCGCTGCCCGTCCGCGAAGCGCCGGGCCCGGCTGATGGATTCTTCCAATGCGCTGCGAACCGCCGGATCCAGTTCCGCCAGCGCCCGGGCCAACGAGGCCGCCGGGACGCGGGGGTGGACCTGCTGGACTCCGTCGAAACGGAGTGCCAGGTCGCTGAGGGCTGCAAAGCCGTCCTCGCGGACGGCTTTGATGATATCCAGCACCTTTTGTTCCGCATCCGCCACGGTGTGCTGCCGGGCACGGGGAACAGCGGCGCGCAAACCGGCAAGCGTCAGGTCCCTGCCCCGAAGGTCGACCGTCCGGAAG